>JAGLQP010000256.1 GCA_023136785.1 Spirochaetales bacterium | reverse complement strand
TCGCTCATATCGACATACTCGTTGCGCATGCCGAGATAACTTTGGAAGAAATCCTCCTGAACGATCGACCCGGCGATTCCCATGGACACCGAACCGAGAGACAGGTAGCTCTTCCCCCTCATGGTCGCAACGGCCAGACCAGAACGCACAAAGCGAAGGATCTTCTCCAGGACGTCGTCGGGAACGGATGTGTCCCCCGAATCCTGAACATCCCTGCCGTAGATACCAAAGGCGGGTAATCCCTTCTGGTTATGGGCCGCCAGCACCGCAGCCAGGTAGACCGCACCAGGGCGCTCCGTGCCGTTGAACCCCCAGACCCCTTTGGGCATCAGAGGATCCATATCCATGGTTTCGGAGCCGTAGCACCAACAGGGGGTGACGGTCAGGGATACACCCACTTCTTCCCGGGCGAACTTCTCATGCACCATGGCCGCTTCCGCTACTCCGCCGATGCAGGTATCGGCGATCACGCATTCCACCGGAAGGCCATTGGCCTGGCGCAGATTCTCCGTGATGATCCGGGCCGCTGTCTTAGCCATCTCCATGGTCTGCTTTTCCAGGCTTTCCCGCACACCTCCGAGTCTGCCGTCGATGGCAGGGCGGATACCGACTTTCGGTATGCTTCCCTTCAACCGGTTCTGGAGTGGATTCATCTTTAGGTTGTCCGTTGACATTTTATCCTCCAAAATACTTTTCCCTTAGCTCAATACCGCTGTCAAATGGCTGAACTTTCTCTCCTCAAGCGTACACGCACTCCCGAGCCGCCTCGGCGTATGCCCGGATGTTCTCCACGGGCGTCTCGAAGAAGTGGTCGGTGCAGGAAAGTATGTACCCGCCATCGGCACCCACTCTCTCAAATAGGGTGTATACCTGCTTGCGGATCGTTTCGGCAGTTCCCCGGGTCAGGACGTTGAACTGATCCATGCCCCCAATCAGGGCGAGTCGGTTGCCGATCTTCTGCTTGTAATCCCACGGCTCCTGGTTGCCGCCGATCGATGGTGCGGCCAGGGTCTCGGAAGCGTCGCAGCCGTTGGCCACGATATGCTCCTCGATGCCGAAGGTACCTCCGCAGGTATGGTAGGTAACCTTGAAGCCGAGGCTGTGAAGTGCGTCGTGCATCTTGCGATCGTAGGGCAGGCAGAACTCCTCGTGCAGACCGGGCGAGATCAGAGTAGAGGAGGCGGAACCGCCTCCGGTTTCGACCAGATCGAACTTGGCGCCTTTCATGCTTTCAATGAACTGCAGCTTTTTGTCTAATAACATCCGAAGCAGCCGATGTACCCAGGCTGGATCATCCATAGCTTTCAGGATCAGCGCGGTGATGTCCATCAGGCAGGCGGCGTGCTGCCAGCAGCCCGCCTGGTCTCCCCAGACGAATCCGCGGACGATGCCGGCGTCCCCTACCTTGGTATAGAACTCAGCCAGGGGTTTCAGGTCCAGCGCGGGTACGGGCATATATTTGCGGATCAGCTCGAGATCCTCCTCCTTCTTGATCAGGTACTCGGTGATCCAGGTGGTCTTTCGGTCCCCCCCGGTCTTGTAGGTCAACACGCCTTCCGGGGTGGTGATTGTATGGTGATTGATGCGATTGTCCGGATCGTCGGAGATCACCTCTACCTCGTCCCGCCACTCCGGCGTGGAAGCCTTAGTGTAATCCGCATCCACCAGCCAGAACTGACCCATGTCTTCGAAATATTGGATCTGCCCGTCCATGCCGAACTTTTGGAATGCCTCGATATCGCTGATTCCGTCAAGATACTCATCGAGATGGTAGCCCTGCCACTGGTGGACCGAGACCGGAAGTCGGTCCGGTTTCTCTTTGTTGAGAGCACACATCATGCGTTCTTTGGATGTCACTTCAGTCCTCCTATCCCTTGACTGCTCCGAGGGTCAACCCCCGCAGCAACTGCCGCTGTACAAGAATCACGAAGATAATCGCTGGAATGAGCATCAGCACCGACATCGCGCACATACCCCGCCAATCCGATACGAACTCTCCGGTAAAGTCGAACAGACCCACCGGAAAGGTTTTGGAAGCGGTGGTCCTGCTGACCACACTGGCAATCGCGAACTCATTCCAGGAGGTGAGGAAAGCGAATATGCCGCTTGCCGCCAACCCCGGTCCCACCAGGGGAAGCTCAACCCGCAAGAATGCCGTCCACTTGGAACAGCCGTCGATTAGGGCGGCATCGTTGAGGCTCTCCGGGATCTCCCCGATAAATCCGGTCATCAACCAGGCGGTGAAGGGAACATTCAGGGCGGCATGGACCAGAATCAATCCCAGGGAGGTGTCGGCCAGCCCCATGCGGGTGAACAGGAAAAACAGGGGCAGGCTGAGCGCAATTCCCGGGATCGCCCTGGCCAGCATCAAGGAGAGAAAGATGCCATTGCTTCCTTTAAATTTAAAGCTGGAGAAGGCGTAGGCCGCCAGAGTGCCGATGACCAGGGCCAGGGCGGTGCTGAAGACTGCGGCAACCAGAGAGTTGCGCAGGTAGGCGCCGAAGGGAACATTCTCGCCAAAGGCGAATCGTTCCGGATTGACCCCAAAACCCAAAAGCGCCAGGTAGGAGTCGAAGTTGAAGTTCCTCGAGATCCATACCGGAGGACGGGTGTTGATCTCGATATTGGGACGCAGCGAGGTAGAAATCAGCCAGAGTACAGGTATGAAGAACAGGGCGAGTACGATTCCGGTCGTGATTTTCGAAGAAATGTAACGACGGTGTTTCATGCTCATACGCCCCTCACTTTCCGCGTCTTGATGAGCTGCCTGAAAAAATAGAAGGTAAAGGCAATCGCAATCAGTACTGTGATATAGCTCATCGCGCTACCGATGGCGAAGTTCTGGCTGGTAAAGGCCAGGCGGTATACATAAGTCCAGATCAGCTCAGTACGGTGGGCCGGCCCGCCCCCCGTCATGATGCTGACCAGATCGTACGCTCGGGCTACATCCAAAGAACGGACCGCCAGAGCGATATAGATGAACGGCGCAACCGAAGGCACGATCACGTGAATGAACTTTTGCCACTCCGTAGTCCCGTCAACTTCGGCCGCATCGATGATGTCCGGGGAAATCGACAGGATGCCCGCCAAGAAAATGATCACCATAAAGGGAGTACTCATCCAGATCTCGGCAACCAGGATTGTTATAAAACCGTGGGGTTTTTGGATGAGCCAGGGGATGATCACCGGCTTTTGAAAGATCTCGAACAGGATATTGTTCACCAGGCCGACCTGATCGTTGAAGATCCACTTGAACTGAAATCCAACCAGGATCGGTGCGAACATCATCGGCATCATCAGGATGGTCCGCAGGATACCCTGCCCCCGCACCACGTGACTCATCGCGTTGGCGATAAAAAGTCCCAACACCAGTTCCACGTTTACCGTGATCATGATGTACAGCACCGTTCTTCCCAAAGCGGGTAAAAACACAGAATCCTGAAACAGCAGCATGTAGTTGCGAAAACCTACGAATTTCGGTGCGGACTGACTGACCAGGGTGAAGTTGGTAAAGCTTAAGTACAGGGAGTAGATCATCGGAAAAGCGATGACAAAAATGATGAGGGCCGCTGCCGGCAGCAAGAGGAAAATCGGCAGGCGCCTTTCCTCCAGCACCACGGAGGAGTGCTTTTGTTTTTCTTTCTTCTGTTTCTCTTTGGGACCCATAGAGCTCTCCTATTTTAGGATGATTCTCGTAAACGAATAAGATCAGGTATCGGACGATTCTTAATATCGCCCGATACCTTTTGAGTGCTACAAGATCTAGTAGTAACCTCTATCCTTCATCATCGCTTCCACTTTGGCAGCCGCTTCATCCA
>JAGLQP010000255.1 GCA_023136785.1 Spirochaetales bacterium | reverse complement strand
CTCGAAGCATTCGACGTACAGGACCTCCCAGCCGTCGAGGATCGTCAGGTGCACCGTTTCATGGAGGTCTTCGTTCAGGGACCGCAAAAAAGGTGTGGCGATGCGGCGCAGCTCCAGGTTGGCTCTGGCCATATTGCCTAGTTCGAAGAGTTTGAGTCCCAAGTTGTAGTGATTGCGTTCGCGGTCCTTCTCTACCAAACCCTCGCTGTTAAGAGTGGAAAGAATGTCGTGGACGCTGCTCTTGGGCAGTTCGAGGAGCTGACTAATCCTGGTGACTCCCAGCCCCCGTTCCCGGCCGAGGACGTCGAGGATACGGATGGCGTTATAGACCGGTTTGACAATTGACGGCATAGTAGTTTGACCGACGCCGAACGATGTCCGTGCTACCGAACACGGTTCGCCACTACGACTACTATGGTGTATAGAAAGCCGGTTGTCAAGAACAGAGAGGATTTTTCTGGACAATCCTCTTCCACTGTTTCCGGGGAATATTCGGCATCGAGCTCGGAAGCGGCAGCTAGATGAAACGGACAGAATTATCTGCACAATACTCGGCGAATCGCAGGGACTCTCCACACACAAAATAGTTTCCCGGCTCGCGCTCTCTGACCGGGCGGTTCGGAATCGGCTCTCGAAGCTGACATCAAAGGGGATCATAAGAGCGATTGGCACAAGTCCCCGTGACCCAAACCGCCGTTATTTCCTGACTGTTTCCACCACTCGATAGCAGTCCCATACGGTTAATTTAAGTTTACGGAGGTGCTCCAAAGTCCATACAATGTTCATACGAAATTCGAGTTCTTTCGACTGTAATCCGATGTCCAGCAGTTCCTCGAAGGTTCGTCAAAGTCGCAGTCAAGTTGCGGTGGTCGTGAACACCAGCCGTCAGGGAATATCGAGGGACAGGATGTAGCGGTCCAGCTCCTCCCGCTGCCGCTGTTCCTTGATCCGCAGATCCTCTATGCGCTCCAGGGCTTCCTCCAGCTGATCCTCCTGCTCATCGAGAAGGGACACGTAGCGCTTGTAGAGGTCCGAGTCCTTTTCCAAGTGGGCCATGTTCTCCCGAATGCGGCTCTGCTCCCTGTGAATCGTGTTGATCCGGCGCTCCTCCCCCTTCCGCTGATTCACGGTCTGAGACAGGGCGGTTTTGCGTTCAGCCAGACCCTCGAGGGCCTGTCTGACCCGCCGGTCCACGTTGCGGGCACTGAGAAAAAAGGTGATCTGGTTGTCGTTAATGTTCGTTAGGAGCACGGACCGGTCGATCTGCCGCTCCTGGGCGACCAGTAGCTCTTCGGTTTTCCCGGGAGCTACCTCCACCAGGAAACGGTAGGAACTCCGGGTGGTCTCCTCGGCCTTAGCGGGGGAGGTCAGATCCCAGTCGGGGTTCAAGGGATGCTCGACCAGTACCGAGCGGGAGCGGTTGTCGGAGTTCTTGATTCTGTAGGTAGATTCGGCGCGCATGGACAGGGTGCTGATCATGGTCCCCTTGACGATGCGCACCGAGAGCAGGGTCTCAGGAACGCTCCGGGAACTGACGGCGACTTCCGTGTCCAGATCGATGGCAAAGCTGATCAACCGTTCCGCTCCCGCGCTGAGGGTGTCGATCTGAGCGTCTCCGGCGTAGCTCCCCTGTTCAAACACGGTGAGAGGTCCACCCCTTAGGTCGAATCCGGTGGTGTTTTTCAGCTTCAGGCCATGCAGGGGATGTTTGGCCTGAACGTTTCGATTGTAGATGGAGACTCGCCGGCCCTCCACGTTCTGATTCACGATGGGCAGCATGGCCGACTCCTGCCGGGGAATCGTCACCGGATGCTGGATCAGGTAGCGGAAGAAGTTCCCCGCCTCCAGAGCCTGAGCAGCCGTGGCAACACCCTGACTCAGATCGAAATCCTCTTCTTCGTACATCGGCTCCGCGCTGGGCATGGCTCTGGATTCGGCCATACGCTGCTTAGCCATGGGCGCCTCCGGCACCGCGCCGGCCAAGCCGAGGTCTTCATCGTAGCGCTGCGGTCCTATGGAGGAGTACAGCTCCAACTCGACCTTTGGTCGGGGTACGTACAGAGGCCGGTACAGATCCATGATGAAGGAAATCGGACGCCCGGACACCAGGCTCAAAGATACATTCCGCCAATCCTCGTCGGTGGTGTTTTCCACGATCGCCCATCCCTGCAGGAAATGCTCTTCCTCGCCCAGGACCAGGCGGTAGCTTGTCTTCCACAGCGGCGCTTCCAGGATATATCCCACTCTCACCCGCCGGTTCCCCTCTCCGGAAAATCCGACGGTGACCCGCTTCTTCTCCGCGCTGCGGCTTTCCGCCAATAGGGACAGGGCTTGATCCAGCTCCCCCTGCAGCTGCGGATTGAGGAAGCTCAAGCTCCGAACCTCGGCCAGGTCGATGCTCCGAATCCCCCCGTCGGTCATCAAGTTGAGGTAGGTGTCAGCGGTGTGCTCGCCGCTGGGCCTGGTTTCCACCCCCACGACGGTTCCGATAATCCGTTGGGAGGTGAGCAGCTCCACCACCTCTCCCCTCACCTGAGCCAGGATTTGAGCCACACTGGGATGTCCCGTCAGATCTATGGCGAAGCTCTTCAGAGTTCGAGTCAGAGGATCTCTGGAGGAATAGGTCACCTCCGTGACCTGGCCGCCGTCCAGGTCCTGGACCACCAGGCTCTTGAGAAGATCGTTGATGTCTTTTGTCTTGAAGTACATATCGAGGTCGGCGCTGCCGGTAACGGTTCCCTCCCGCTGGAAGTAGCCTACCCCGCTGGTGAACAGCACCACCTTCGAGAGGGGAAGCTGCCCTTCTGCTCCGGATTCACCGGCGCCTCCCTCCCACTGTCCCTGAGCCGTCAGGGTGCCGCCAACAAGAAACACCACGACGACCAGGCCTGAAATAAACGAGCTCGTTCTGGTTTTCATACCTCTAACATTACAGCGCGCCGGAGCGGATTTCAAGCGTGCCGGGTGAGCCTGAGCCAACGAAGCGCGGCAAGACGTCGATGTACCTCGAGTGCGCTCAACCGCGCTCTTGATTTTTCTCCCGCGCCCGGCCATGGTATGCAGACGACAAATGACAAAAAAAAGGCACTTGATCCTCTTCACCTGCGCAGTTTTTCTGTTCTGGTTTTCTCAGTACGTATTCGTTCCCACCCTCCCTGAGTACCTGCAGGGCAAAGTGAACAGCTTCTCGGTGGTTGGCGCGGTGCTGGCCATGTACGGACTGTGGCAAGTTGTGGTACGCCTGCCTCTGGGAATTCTGATCGATGCGGTGGGGCGGCAGAAGCTGTTTATCCTGGGTGGTTTCTTTGTATGCGCTGCCGGATCTCTGCTCCTCGGCACTACCGATACAACCGTCGGACTGTATCTCGGCCGCTCCCTGACCGGATTGGCCATGGGGATCTGGGTGCCCTTGGTTGTCGTGTTCAGCAGCTTCTTCCCGGCCGAGCAATCGGTACGGGCCGCCGCGGTTCTGGCCCTGGTCAGCGCAGCGGCCAGGATCACCGCGACAGCCCTGAACGGCTATCTCAACGAGTGGGGCGGCTCCATCCTGGCCTTTCTCGTAGCCGTAGCGGCCGCCGCCCTGGCGGCGGTTTTTGTGCTGCCCGTACCCCTCAACAGTCAACCCGCCGGGGCACCGAAGCTGCGTCCTCTGGGCCGGCTCTTCCTTCGCCGCAACGTGCTGCTTCCCTCTCTACTGGCCGCAGTCAACCAGTACGTCGTTTTCGGCGTATCCCTTGGATTCATGCCGGTCCTGGCCAAACAGCTCGGGGCCGGGGATGTTACTATTGGCCTTTTGGCATCGGTCAACCTGCTTCTTTTTCTTTT
>JAGLQP010000254.1 GCA_023136785.1 Spirochaetales bacterium | reverse complement strand
GGTGATTACATTTGACAAAAGAAAAAGCATCATCAGATAAAAAGAAGGTAAGCAACGAATATTCAGCCGCCGATATCCAGGTGCTGGGTGGGCGGGAAGCCGTCCGCCGCCGCCCCGGGATGTATATCGGCTCAACCGACCAGCGGGGGTTGCATCACCTTGTCTATGAAATCGCCTATAACAGCATCGACGAAGCCATGGCCGGTTTCTGTACCCGCATAACGGTCACCCTGCAGGAAGACGATACCGTCACCGTCGAGGATAACGGCCGGGGTATTCCGGTGGATAATCATCCCGTGGAGAAGATCAGCGCCCTTGAAGTTGTTATGACGAAGCTTCACGCAGGTGGTAAGTTCGACAAGTCAAGCTACAAAGTTTCGGGAGGCTTGCATGGCATTGGGGTTTCAGTGGTGAACGCCCTATCGGAATGGTGCGAAGTCGAAGTTCACCGCAATAATAAGATCTACTACCAGCGTTATCAACGGGGGCTTCCGGTTAAGAAGGTAGCAGTAACCGGGAAGAGCGAGTCCTCCGGAACCAAAACCCGCTTCAAAGCAGACGGAGATATTTTCGAGAATATCAACTATAGCTTTGACACCTTGTCCAACCGACTTAGAGAGCTTGCTTTTCTGAACAAGGGTGTCGAGATTTCAATTTACGACGAGCGAACAGCGAAGGAGAAAGCCCACAAGTTTAAATTCGACGGAGGGGTTCGCTCTTTCATCGAGTATATCAACAAGAACAAAAAGACGATTCACAAGGACCCAATCTACTTCGAGACGATCAAAGACGATGTCTGGGTTGAGATTGCCCTGCAATACAACGACGGGTACAACGAGACACTGTTTTCTTTTGCCAACAACATAAACACCCGCGAGGGTGGGACACACCTGATCGGTTTCAAGTCCGCCCTTACCCGTACGCTGAACGACGCAGCCAGGAGATTGAATTTGACTAAGAAGCTCGAAGAAAACCTGAGCGGTGACGACGTCCGGGAGGGGCTTTCCGCAGTAATCTCGGTAAAGATTCCCGAACCCCAGTTCGAGGGACAGACCAAAGCCAAACTCGGCAACAGCGAAGTGAAGGGAATCGTTGAGTCGACGATGAATGAAAAAATCACCGCTTATTTCGAGGAGAATCCCGCGGTCGTTCGTAGCATCCTAGACAAGTGCGTAATGGCTGCCAAGGCACGGGCCGCAGCCCGGCGTGCCAGAGAGCTAACCCGACGCAAGAGTTTTCTCGAATCCAGCGGACTTCCAGGAAAGCTGGCCGATTGTTCCGAGCAGGATCCGACAAAGTGCGAACTGTATATCGTGGAGGGGGATTCCGCCGGCGGAAGCGCCAAACTTGGCAGAGACCGGCAGTTTCAGGCGATCCTTCCGCTCTGGGGAAAGATGCTCAATGTTGAAAAAACCAGAATCGATAAAGTTTTGGCCAACGACAAACTATTGCCGATCATTTCGACTCTCGGTACCAGTGCGGGAAGTACCTTCGATCTGAAGCGGTTGCGCTACCACAAAGTAATTATCATGGCGGATGCGGATGTAGACGGATCTCATATTCGGACACTGCTTTTAACCTTCTTCTTCCGTTATATGCAAGAGCTAGTCGAAAAGGGACACATGTATATTGCCATGCCGCCGTTGTACAAGATTGCCGTGGGTAAGAAAACCTTCTATGTCCACAACGACGCCGAGCGGGATAAGATACTGAAAGATTACAGCAAAGACTCCAAACAGGTGAATGTTCAAAGGTACAAGGGACTCGGAGAAATGAACCCGGACCAACTCTGGGATACAACCATGGATCCCGAGCAGCGGAGTATTGTCCGAATCACCCTTGAAGACGCGGTAGAGGCAGACGGGATTTTCACCACCCTGATGGGAGATGCCGTGGAGCCCCGACGAAAGTTTATCGAAGAAAACGCCCTGGCGGTCTCGAATCTGGATGTCTGAGCTGTCCGTATAATGCGTTAAAAGAATTCAATCTATGAACAGGTAGAGGAGCATAGCAGTGGCGAAAAGTACCGGCCGGGTGATCCCTGTCGCTATCGAGGACGAAGTAAGGGAATCCTATCTAAACTACGCGATGTCCGTAATTGTCAGCCGTGCCCTCCCGGATGTGAGGGACGGGCTGAAACCAGTGCATCGGCGCATTCTCTACGCCATGCATGAAATGGGATTGCGTCATGAGCGGTCCTACAAAAAGGTCGGTAGAATCGTGGGGGATGTACTGGGCAAGTATCATCCTCATGGAGATCAGTCGATCTATGATGCCCTGGTGCGGCTGGCCCAGGATTTTTCCATGCGCTATCCGGTTGTTGACGGACAGGGGAACTTCGGATCCGTAGACGGAGATCCACCCGCGGCTATGCGGTACACGGAGGCAAGAATGGCCCGTCTGGCTGAGGTCATGCTCAGGGATATCGACAAGGAGACTGTTGATTTCGGGCAGAATTATGACGACTCGATGCAGGAACCGCTGGTCCTTCCCGGGGCCCTTCCTTTTCTGTTGGTTAATGGAGCCAGTGGGATTGCCGTAGGTATGGCCACAAACATGCCGCCCCATAGTCTGGGCGAGATTGCCGAGGCCATCGTTACGGTGATCGACAAACCAAAGTTGACTTTCAAGGAACTCTGTAAGATCGTCAGAGGACCTGATTTCCCGACGGGCGGGATGATATTTGGAACCCAGGGAATTCTCGATGCCTTTAGAAACGGACGGGGAAAGATTGTTGTACGGGCGCGTATCGCTTTAGAAACTTCGAAAACGGGAAAAGAGTGTCTCATCGTCACAGAGATTCCCTATCAGGTGAACAAGTCGAATCTAATCGTTCGCATCGCAGATCTCGCGAAGGATCGAAAGATCGATGGGATCAGCGACCTGAGGGATGAGTCGGATCGCAACGGTATGCGTGTTGTAATCGAGCTGCGCCGGGGCGCGATTCCCAAGGTCGTCTTGAACCAACTGTTCACTCACACTCAACTTCAACTGAACTTCGGTGTCATCAACCTGGCTCTGGTCGATGGCCGGCCCAAGGAGCTGTCCCTTCGCGAAATGATCGACCTGTTTATCGCACACAGGAAAGAGGTGGTCATTCGTAGAATCAAGCACGAGCTGCGAAAGGCAGAGGAACGCGCCCATATACTCGAAGGTTTGAAGATTGCTCTGGAGAATATCGATGAGGTTATTGCCATCATCAAGAAATCCCAGAACGTGAACACCGCTCGGCAGAACCTGATGCATCGGTTCAAGCTCTCCGAAGTTCAGGCCCAGGCTATTCTGGATATGCGTCTGCAGAAGCTGACCAGTCTGGAGACGAAGAAGATTCTGGAAGAGCTGCGGGAAGTTCTGGAGAAGATAAAGTACTACAAGAGCCTGCTGGCCAGCGACAAGAAGATACTCGGTATAGTCAAGGAAGAGACTGCAGAAATCGCCAAAACCTACGGAGATGGGCGGCGTACCGAGATCGTGCCTGAGGAAGTTGAGGAGTTCAACATCGAGGATCTGATTGCCAAAGAGGACATGGTGATCCTGATCTCGAACAAGGGATTGATTAAACGGGTGCCAGTGTCGGCGTACCGGCGACAGGGAAGGGGAGGCAAGGGCTCTTCCTCGACCCGGCTAACCGATACGGATTTTGTGGAGCATCTGTTCATAGCTTCCACCCATGATTACATTATGTTCATCACCAGTGAAGGAAAGGCATACTGGCTCAAGGTACATGAGATTCCTGAAGCATCACGTGCCTCGCGGGGACAGAGTATCAAGACGCTTTTCTCCATATCCAACAACGAAGAGATTACCACTGTCGTCTCCTTGAAGGATTTCAGCGACA
>JAGLQP010000253.1 GCA_023136785.1 Spirochaetales bacterium | reverse complement strand
ATGGTTGTATTCGACAAGGATGGTCTGCAGGTGATTGCTCCGGATTCTCTCGGCGTCGCCGTTTGTCAGGGGCAGGGACATGATGATCAGTCCGTCGATGCGGCGGGAGATCGGCAGCATGTCCAGATAGCCGCGGAGCTGAGCCAGAGATTCGACTGCGTATACGATCAGCTCGTACTCACTTCCCATCAATACGTTCGATATGCCTCGCATCCGTTGAACGAAAGAGGGCTCGGTGAAATAGGGGGTGAGGACCCCGATCCTCTTGAAGTCCTTCCGTGCCCTGGCACTGGCCTCGGCCTTGGGCACGAAATGAAGCTCCTCGATCGCCTTGAGAACCTTCTTACGAGTGTCTTCATTTACCCGGTGAGCCGCATTCAGAACCCTCGAGACTGTGGCTATGCTGACTCCGGCGGCTTCCGCAACCTGGTAAATCGTCGGATCTCGTCTTTTCATGAAAGATCCTGAACTCGTAAAGTAAGTGCTTTCATGAAACCTCTTTACAAATTATACGATTTGGGATAGACTTGTCAACGGTTTTCCAGCATTTTTTCGTTGATTATGCATGTTGCTTTCTTGAATCCACAAGGGAACTTCGATCCTGGCGACTACGGATGGGCCCAGCACCCCGATTTTGGCGGGCAGCTGGTCTACGTCAAGGAGCTGTCCCTTGCTCTGGGGCAGTTGGGACATCGGGTGGATATCGTAACCCGCCGAATCGAGGATCCCGCCTGGCCTGTGTTTTCAAGCCTGCGGGATGCCTATCCCGGACACGAGAATGTGCGCATCCTGCGCTTTCCCTGCGGTCCCCGAAAATTCTTGCCCAAGGAGGAACTCTGGCCATATCTCGAAGAGTGGGTTGAGAATATCCTCGCCTTCTACGATGGCGAGTCCGTCTTTCCGGAGCTGTTCACCGGTCACTACGCCGACGGCGGTCTGGCCTCCGTGCTGATCCGGGGCCAACGGGGAATGCCTTTCACGTTCACTGGACACAGTCTGGGCGCCCAGAAGATGGATAAGACGATAAATCGAAGGGAAGATTTCGCCAGAGCCGTCGAGCGTTTCCACTTCGACCGCCGTATCGTTGCCGAACGGGTCTCCATGGCCAGGGCCGCCCGGATCATCACCAGCACCGTACTGGAGAGAGAGGAACAGTACGCCCATCGGCTCTATCGAGGTGCAGTGGATCCGGCGGCGCGAGGCAAGTTCGCCGTGATTCCACCGGGAGTAAACCTGGATATTTTTGGCGCGGACAGAAAGGCTCCGGTCGAGGAACGGATAGCCGAACGGATCACCCGAATGCTGGAACGGGATCTCCCTGAGAATCGGCGGGAGCTCCCCGTGGTGATCTGCTCGAGCCGGCTGGACAGGAAGAAGAACCATCTGGGATTAATCCGAGCCTGGGCTGTGAGTGAAGAGTTGCGGGGGGCGACCAATCTTGTGATCGTTACTCGGGGTGTCAGCAATCCTCTAGAGACCTGGGAGGAGGACTTTCAGGGAGAGGAACGTCTGCTGTTTGGGCAGATTGTCCGACAGATTCAGGAGAATCGCCTGCAGGGCTGTGTGAGCGCTTTTGATCTGAACAGTCAGGAGGAGTTGGCTGCCTGCTATCGTTTTGTTGGCAGGAGCAAGCGGGGTATCTTCGCTCTTACCGCCACATACGAACCCTTCGGCCTGGCTCCCTTGGAGGCCATGGCCGCCGGACTGCCCGCCGTGGTTACCAGAAACGGAGGTCCAAGGGAAAGTCTCCAGGATGAAGGGGGAGTGTACGGGATCCTCGTCGACCCGGAGGATCCTCACGACATCGCCCGGGGACTCCGAGAGCTCGTCCTGGATGAAACCCGCCGGCAAGAGATGCAGAAGCGGGGCCGGCAGCGTGTGCTGGACCGCTACACCTGGCTACGTACCGCACAAGGTTACCTGGACGAGTTTCATAGGATCCTTGGAGGCGCCGATTCGGGGAACAGGGAGTTTGTGTTTCCTGGAGATATCGGTGAGTCCTGGTTGAGGAAGTTGTACTACGACGAGGACAATGGGAGATCGGAATGATCGGGGACAAGCTCATCATAAAGGAGAAGCACCGCCGGGCTGCGGATCAGATTGCAGACAGGACCCTGCCGCAGATCCGATCCGCTACAAGGATCTACACCATCAGCGTAGCCGGGGAGTCGGGAAGCGGAAAGTCGGAGACCGGCCAGGCCGTGGCGGATGCTTTGAACGAACGAGGCTTCAAGACCTTGGTGCTGCAGCAGGACGATTACTTCGTCTATCCGCCGAAGACAAACGACAGAACACGCCGCAAGGACATCGGCTGGGTCGGAATGCAGGAGGTACGCCTGGATCTCCTCGAAGAGCACTTAGGACAAGCCAGATCCGGAAAGAGTCGAATCGTCAAACCCTTGGTCATGTACGAGGAGGACCGAATCACCGAAGAAGTCCTCTCCCTCGAAGGTGTTGATGTTGTGGTTGCCGAGGGGACCTATACAACGTCTCTGGAGAATGTGGATACCCGGATTTTTATCGATTTAACCTATCTGGAGACCCAGCAGTCCCGACTGGAACGGGCGCGGGAAGCCCAGGATGAGTTTCTGGAAAAGGTTCTGGTGATGGAGCACGAGATCATTTCGGCTCACAAGTCCAGGGCTCACCTCATAATCAACAAGGATTTCCGGGTAGTGATAGCCTGAGCCAATGGGCATTTAATCCCCACGTCGCTGAACCTGATACTCGTCTCCCTCTGATTGGGAGAGGTCGACCAGGATAGCGCTACCCCCAAATCCATGGACATTGCACTTGGCCTGCACTAGAACACGGGTAAGACCATCTGGCACCTTTACCCCGCTTTGACTGCGGGTAAAGGGCTGTTCTGTTTCATGAGGGTGGGCAAGCACGCGCACCGTCAGTATCTTCCCGCTTTGCGGATCGACAACCTGCCAGGCATCGGCGTAGTGGTCCCAGCCCTCGTCGTTGTGCCGGACCGTGACATCGAAGCGCCACGACCCGTTCGAACTCTCCGTCGCCTTCACATACTCGATTTGAGCAAAGTTCAAATCTGGGTTGAAGGATCCCTCCAACCCCTTTTGACCGCCGCTACCATAGGTATAAACGCTGATCAGGAGCAGCAGGAGGCCGGCGATGGCTGAAATCACGGAGGTATTTTTCCCCATTAGTTCTGCTCCACCAGCTGCAGCTCCCGATAGGCCCTCTCGCTCTTCGCCGCCATGATGAAATCGTTTCTGTGCAGTCCTCTGATCTTGTGGGTCCACCAGGTTACGGTTACCCGGCCCCACTCCGTCAAGAGGGAGGGATGATGCCCCTCCTTTTCGGCCAAGGCGCCGATCTTGTTTGTGTATTCCAAGGCTTGAGCAAAATCGGGAAAACGGAAGCTGCGTTCTATTCGGTAGGTCCCGTTATGTTTCTCGAGATTCCAGTCAGGAACCTGGGGAAGGTATTCTTCTATCTCTCCGCGGGTCAATGGCGGTTCTCCACCCCGGCAGGCTGTGCATCTCATGATGTGTAGGGAGCTCATAAACCCTCCTGGCTCTCAATATAATACTTTCACTATACATCCGGCCAGTTTGGATCGTTATCGGAGGAATATTTCTCAATGATCCCCTTCAAGGATCTCCCAGATCCTGTGAATGGCCTGAGATGCCGGGCCCTGTCCGAATTCAACCAGAGGAGTGCCTTGCATGAGAGCCTGGTGGGCCTGGGGATCGAAGGGAATCTTTCCGATGAAGTGAGCGTTGTTCTGTTCGGCCATTTCCCTGATGTTGCCGCACTGCTCTGGGTTGAGGTCCGCTTTGTTGATCACCACTCGAGCGGGAACACCGAAATGG
>JAGLQP010000252.1 GCA_023136785.1 Spirochaetales bacterium | reverse complement strand
TCGCCGAGATGGTCCTCTTCACCCAGAATGTCGCTTAAGACCACGTACTTCTGGTCCTCTTTGATTAATCCCATGGCGATTCCGGCTACGGATTTTCTAAGGGGCACACCCGCATTCAGCAGCGAGAGGATGCCGCCGCACACCGTGGCCATGGAGGAGGAACCGTTTGATTCCAGGATCTCCGAGACCAGGCGAATCGTATAGGGGAACTCATCTTTGCCCGGAATCACAGCAAGCAGCGACCGTTCGGCCAGGTAACCGTGTCCGATTGCCCGGCGGTTCGCTCCCAGTCTACCCGTCTCTCCCACCGAGAAAGGAGGGAAGTTGTAGTGAAGCATAAAGGCCTTACGGGAATCTCCCTCGATATTGTCGAGAATCTGCTCGTCAAATACCGTACCGAGGGTGGTCACAGCCAAGCTTTGAGTTTCACCTCGAGTAAACAGAGCCGATCCGTGTGTGCGGGAGAGCACGTCGATTTCGCAGGTTACCTGTCGGATATCGGTGGGGCTCCTGCCGTCGGTGCGAACCTTGCGCTCAAGGATTGAACTGCGGACGATCGTGTATTCCAAATCCTCGAGCAGCTCATTCACTTTCCCGAGCTGCTCTTCCGGGATCTTCTCCGCATATTTTTCCCGGGCTTCTCGTTGGATTTCCTTGATTGCACTGCTCCGGTTCATCTTTCCAAGAACAAAGCAGGCTTCCTCCATCTTCGGTTTCGCCCATTTCAGGAATTCTTCCTGTACAGCCGGATCGAGGACATCTTCAGATTCCTCGGAAACCTCGATTTTCTCTTTGCCGGCGGCCTTGGCCAGCTCCACTTGTATGCGGCAGAGTTCTTTGATCCACTTGTGGGCCTCTTCGATGGCCTGAACCATGATCTCTTCACTGACCTCCGATGCAGACCCCTCGACCATGGTGATTCCCTCTTCGGTACCGGCTACCACAATGTCCAGAAGGCTTTGCCCGATCTGGTCGTAGGTGGGATTTATGATGAACGAACCGTCCAGATACCCTATGCGAACCGCACCCACGGGACCGGCAAAGGGAATATCGGAGATCGTGACCGCTGCAGAGGCGGCTACCATCGCGATCACGTCGGGAGGATTGATCTGATCCGTCGATACCACCGTGGGAACGACTTGAATTTCCCGCTTGAATTTCTTCGAAAACAACGGGCGCAGCGGTCTGTCGATCAGACGGGAGATCAATATCTCCTTGTCCTTCGGCCTCCCCTCCCGTTTGATAAACCCACCGGGGATCTTCCCGGCGGCATAGTACTTTTCGTTATACTCTACCGATAGGGGGATAAAACTGAGGTTTTCGAGATCCTGACCGGAGCAGCAGGCAGCGGCTAGCACAGCAGAGCCTGCATAACGACCAAATACAGACCCATTAGCCTGTCTGGCGATTTTTCCGGTTTCCAGAATCAGATCTTCCTCACCTATCTTCAATCTGACTTGATGACTCATGTAATTTTTTCCTTCTTCTTTATTCGTTTGTTTATTTTCTCAGTGACAGTTGTTCCAGGATCTCCCGATATTTCTCAATATCCTTGCGTTTCAGGTAGTTGAGCAGCTTACGCCTCTGGCCGACCATCTTCAGTAAGCCCCTACGGGAGTTATGGTCTTTGGGATTGGCTTTGAAATGTCCGGTAAGATCCTCTATCCTTCGGGTTAGAAGGGCAATCTGAACCTCCGCGGATCCCGTATCCTGATCTGTCCTGCCAAACTCATTTACCACATTCTGTTTGTTTTCCCTAGTCAACGACATGGTTGCCTCCTACTATTCTCACTCTGATTACTAAAAGCTAATTTCTATCTCTGTTCCGGCAAAATCTCTCTGCCAGGATATCTGTTCTTCCTCGATACACAACATGCCGGGAAACCCGGTGTTCTCCGTCAAGAAGAGGACCCGATACTCTCCTATTTTCGGGAGAACTTGATGGATCTCTGATCTCCGTACCCACGAGCTTCCGCCTCGTCGATGAATCGAGGTTTCACCCAGGTCCAGACGGAAATCATCCTTCAGCATATCCTTAGCTTCCCGGAATCGACCCTGAAGGATTGACTCTCTGATCCTTGAACTGCTGACAGCCTTTTCCTGATACGCGGTCGCGGGAACGACTTCCAACTCGGTCTGTGAACCGGAAAGCATATTGACCAATTCCTGGGCATTGGTATCCCGTCCCCGACCCATGTGGAAATTATAGCCTACAACAAGTTTCTTGATGTCGAGACGGCTAGCCAGGAGATCCAGAAATCTCTTTCCAGAAAGTTTACTAAATTCAGCAGAAAAGTCAATCAGCACGACCAGAGCGATCCCCAGCGCTTTCAGTTTGCGGATTTTCTGGGCCAAGCTGAGAATACTTCCCCTGAAGGGCCGTCTGCCCAGCGTCAGGGCCGGATTCTGATGAAATGTACATACCGCCCCAAGCGCGCCGCAACCGTTGTCCACAACTCCCCGGATGAGTCTCTGATGTCCCACATGCAGACTATCGAAGGTCCCGATGGTCAGAGCGACTTGCTTCGGCGGGCTGGTTCCCTTGGTAAAATCCTTCCAGTCGATGACACGCATTATACTTTACAGCACCACCTTATAGCGATACTGACCGTGGTCTCGGGTTACCAGCGCTAAAAGACAACCCGTCGAGCTTAGGAGTTGGTGCAATCCGTCTTTGTTCGGTGCGGCCGTGAAGAAACAATCCTGCAGGGTCTGACCGTTCTGCACTCCCGCCACCGATTCATCTCTGACGGTACAAACACCGATTCCATCCAGCCTGGACAATAACTCCCGCGAGCCGAGAAGGTTCTCTTTGCCGCTGAAGCTCTCCGGAAGCACGGCCTCGCTGACAGTATACGGCCCTATCCGGGTTCGCCGCAGACTTTGCACATACGCGCAGGAGCCGGCGAGCTTACCCAGATCCCGAGCCAGAGCACGGATATAGGTGCCCTTGGAGCAATCCACGATCACCTCCAGCTCCGGGGACCGGTAGGAGAGGATATCGATTCTGTGAACGGTAATCCGGCGGGGCACAACCTTCGGCTCGCCGCCGGCCCGGGCGATGCGATAGGCCCGTTTCCCGTTGACGTGCACCGCCGAATAGACCGGCGGTTTTTGGTCTATCGTCCCGGTCAGCTCCTTCACCGCGCTCCTGATTGCCTCCAGACCGGGTACCGGTCCCTCTTCAACCGTCTGTCCTTCCGGGTCCAAAGTATCCGTAGACCTGCCGAAGGTGATCGTTGCTCGGTAGCATTTGTCCAATCCGGAGAACAGGTCGGCGAGTCTGGTGTACCGGCCGATCAGAACCACCAGCAGCCCGGTGGCGAATTTGTCTAGAGTTCCCGCGTGTCCGATGCGTCGCGTCGCCAGTCTGCTCTTCAGGGGCTTAAGCGCAGAAAAAGAGGTAACTCCCGGCGGTTTATCGAGCAGCGTAAGTCCGTCTGTGGTCAACGAATAATATCCCTGAGCTTGTTGGTCAGACGAATCCCGCGTTCGATAGAATCGTCGGCAAAGAAAGCAAGTCGGGGAATAAAGCGAAGGCGGATGTTCTTCTTCAGCTTCGTATGGATGAATCCGGCGGCATGATTCAGAGCCTCGACACTCTGGGCCCGGACATCGGTGTCGCCGTAGAAAGACACGTATACTTTGGCGTGTTGGAGATCCCGGGAAACCTCAACGTCGGTGATTGTGGTCATCGGTGCCAGCCGGGGATCTTTTATCACTCCCCGGCTGATCAGACCGCTGATTTCCTCTTTGAGGAGGCTTTCAACCTTCCTCAGCCTTACTTCCGCCATCTGAGCCCACACTTTCCAGCGTCTTGGCCAACTCTACCTGCTCGTAGGCTTCTATGATATCTCCCACCTTGATATCGTTGAA
>JAGLQP010000251.1 GCA_023136785.1 Spirochaetales bacterium | reverse complement strand
CGGAAAGTCCTATCCATTCTACGAAAAAGGCCTGGCCTTTCTGAGGACCCGGTTGCTCGGGGCGGTGCTGATGCCCGCCCTGATAGGTGCCGCCGTCAGTGTCCGTCAGGGGCAGTTTCACTGGCTTCGTTTTGTCCTGATCGTGATAGGTCTGGCCGCGGCGGAGTTGATGAATCTGCTCGGTTCGGACTACCAGGCTTTTCGCAACCCTGGGCAGAAGGATCCTCAGCTGCCCGGCAATCCCGTCATTTCCCCGGCTCTCCTCCCCCCGTCCCGGATTCCCCTTATTCTCATTCCCATAGCTCTCGTCGGTCTAGCAGTGCTCATCTACTTCACGGTCACCGTGGGTATCGGCGTTCTCGTGTTTCTGGTCGCCGCCGCAATCATCGGAGCTCTGTACGTCTTCTCCCCCTTCAGATACGCCTTTCTCTACACGGCCTTCATTCCCCCCCTGATCTCCGGAGGCGTGTTCCTGGCCCTCACCGGCAAGGCCGAAGGCGTCGCCTTCGCAGCGGGGTTGCCGATCACTCTGATTTCTCTGGCCGTGATTCTCGGCTACCGAGTGATGTACGAACGGATCGGGCTTGAGCGGCGGCGTGCCCGGGCTGTGGTCCTGGCCGTATACAGTTTTACCGGGATCAACGTCATCCTCTATGTGATGGCGGGAATCTACCCGTGGGCCGGGCTGGCGGCTCTGCTGCCGATTGTCCTGTTCTTCTGGCTGTTTATGCGTGTGTCTGAGCGGGAGAAGACGGATCCGGTTCCGGCCACAGCCGTAGGTGTGTTCATGCACACCGGCACTTCCCTGGCGATCGCCGCAGCTCTTGCTTTGGGGTAGTCCAAGCGACCCCGGGAGTCACGATTCATCCCGGGACGAGGTAGATCGGGCTGCTCCAGGCCGCGTGCCCGTCTTCCTGGATGACCTTGGCGTATAGCGGATTGTCCTGACCCTGAGGCAAGGTGAATGTCTGTTCCATCGATATTCCGGTATCTCTGAGCTCGTCGGGCAGTCGGAAGATCCGCATTCTCCTGCTTAAGCCCCCCGCCTCGATCACCGTATCCTCCAAACCGATGCTCTGTATTTCGATCTCGAACCGAAGCAGTGGCGTATCGATGCGGATCCTGCCCCTGGAGGGGTGTTCGAGGAGCATATCGAAACCGCTGAATCCTCCGGTGGTGAGGGATTGCCAGGAGATCCTGTTTCCCTTCTCCAGGGTGATTGATTTTTCCGGATTCCAGAAATTGATCTTGTGGATTCTTTCAACCCGGTTGCCGTCGATGACCGCAGTGCCGTCCCAGCGAGTTTCCCGGCCCCGACCTCTGTATTCGGCTCCTTCCCAGAGCACCCGGATGCGTCGACCCAGATCGTTTTCGGTGTAGGCTCTGAAGGTGAAGACCCGCTCCGTGCCGTTGAACAGCTCGAGCCGCCCGACAGGCGTAGAGCAGAGGGCTTCGGCTTGGAAGGTCACGGTTCGAGCCGTTGTGGGCAGGATATCACCCATTACGACGGTGCGATCCTCCCCCGGCAGAGTGGCCGAGGTGTGGAGGTACAGCCGTGTGCCCGTGGTCGCGTAGTGCTTTCGGTTGTGAAGACTCTCGAACACAGCCTCTCTGCTCAACTCCCGGCAGAGAAAGCAGGTCAGTCCGCCGTAGCTTCCAAACCGAGATGCCCCGGGGTAGCTGGCTCCGGGACGGCCCTTATGATCATCGCTGTTGGCGACCACTCCCGGTCTCAAGCCCAGAGCAAAGGCATCGTGAAGCAGCCACTCGAAGGTTCCCCAGGCCGAATGAATCTCCACGGCGGGAGTGATTCCCGTATCCCGGGCCACGGTCAGATCCGCGTACCGCCCTCCGACGTGGCCGTAGAGAAAGGCATCTCTGCCGGCCAGGGTTTCGAAGAGCTCCCGGCTGGTGTGACGGTCGCTGTCCGCATCGGAGAGGTCGTAGATCAGGGCGTGGGAGGAGCGGTGAATCTGTTCTCCGGGGCGGAGAAAGATGACGTTGTGATCGCCCCCCAGACCGGTATTTCCCGACCATTCATAGCCGGGGAAGGCGATGAAACGACCGGGTTCGTTGAACTCCTCCACGATCGTCTGGAGCTCCTGCCAAAACCGCCGGGTGATCTGGAAGTCGTTGCCCTGGTGGCAGCAGACGTCGAGAAAGGCCCGGTCCCGGGCGAAGCGGAAGTAGTCCCGGGCGCTGTTGCTGCCGATGGTCTCCTCGCTCTGACCGTGCATATCCGCCCAGTAGGGGCTGAGATGCCCAGCCTCATTCCCCGCAGGTGGGACTCCGACCGGAGCAACTTCAGCGCCGTCCCCTGCGACGAGCCGCAGGGGATTGCTGCGGGTCAGCAGGCGACCTTCAGAATCCAAAATCCGGACGAAGAGGTCTCCCGGCTCTTCGGCCTTCAGGTTTTCCAACACGGCCGCCGGCTGCTCGGCCGCAAAGTTCATCCGTCTCGGCAGGCCGCTGACCTCCAAATTTGCCTCGAGAGTGATCGAAGAGCCCGGCAAATCGGCCGGATTGCCCCACTGATCCTCCGCTTTCAGACAGAGACGAAAAGGTTCCTCGACTCTGCGAAGCGTGGGCAGCACGGCCTGCCAGCGCACCGCTTGCCCGGCAACGATTCGGCGGACCGGACTTCGGGGAAGCTCGACGTATTCGTAGGTGGCGAAGGCGTCGACCAGGACTTTGAGCTCGAAGGTATCCTCGCAGAAGGTCTGCATCCGGATTCCCGGCGACCCCCCGCGGCGGTCTCCGAAGCGTACGACGATCCTGTCTCCCTCCCGCAGGTATCCCCGGACCACTTTGATGTACAAGGTCTTGCCCCAGGGCCGGATGTTTTCCTTGAGGTCGTAACGCAGCAGAAGGGTTGCCCCATTGCTGGCTTCGGCACTGAGGTAGGCGGGAGCCTTGGGGTCGTCGAACTGAGGGGAGGTCATATCGCCGGCAAAGCGCTGTACGACCTTGATACTGCCCGAGTCGTCGATGCCGAAAAATCCCGCGGTGTAGACTATCTCGAAGCTTGTGTAGTCGCCGGCGGTGAACGGACCTGAAGGGGTGATTTCAGCCGTACCTAGTTGATCCCGCTTGTATTCCCAAAGCGGCATGATTCTATTTCACCAGCCGGGAAATGGCTCTAAAGGTATCGGTCCCGGCTTCCCGGGTCAGCTCGAAGAGGATCGACTCGTAGGTGGACACCAGGATTCCTTCGGCGCGGAGCCTCTCGAAAGCGATACGCTTGTCATTCTCCCGACGGGAGGAGGTGCAGTTCTCGATCACCACGGGGGTATAGCCTGCCTGCTGTAGATCTACGGCGGTCTGAAGCACGCAGACGTGGGCCTCGATTCCCGCCAGCAGTATACGCTTTCGCCCAAGCGCCTCAAAGGCTTTGGTGAATGCAGGCTCATCGAAGCAGCTGAAGGCGATCTTTTCGATATACGGAGCATCCCCGGTGGGCACTGGTGTTCCGGCCGGGTCTGTACTTGCTGCTCTCTTTTGGACGGCAAAAGCAGAACTCGTGGTCCAACCCAGGGTTTCCTGAAGCGCCGGGATAGTAGATCCCAGACCCTTTGTGTACTGCTGGGTCACCAGCAGGGGAACGCCGAGAATCCGCAGGCCTTTGAGCAAGATGGGCAGATTATGCTCGAGAGTTTCCCGTTCGGACATATGAGGGAAGAGTCGTTCCTGTACGTCGATCAGCAGGGCGGATGTTTGTTCCAGAATGATTCGCATCGGGCCTTCCCATATCTTTGAGTTTATTCTGCGCTTTTCCCTTTGTTGGAAGCGGCTACTGAGCTTCCTACCGTACCGGAGGGTGGAGAAAATCGCACGGTCCGGATCTGCAGCTGATGTAGATCCTTCAGGTCGATCAGG
>JAGLQP010000250.1 GCA_023136785.1 Spirochaetales bacterium | reverse complement strand
TGGGCAAAGAAGACCCCCAGGACGTTATTTGAGTAGGGTGGAACGATCTCCCAAAATGCATCGGCGTTTTGCAGCTTCATATTGTCCAGCCAGGGGATGCCGCTGTCGATGGGGTGGTGATGCATGAAGATCAACACCGGTTTCGCGCGGTTTTCAGAGAGATCTTCACTCAGCCAGAGAAGCTGTTCCTCATCCAGGTGGCCGTAGGACTTGCCCGTTCCGGCGGTGCGGAGCAGGATGAGATGAACCTTACCGTGATCGAAGGAACCGTACCCGGGATAATTTCTCCCCTTTTCAACCAACGAGCTTTTTTTCAAGTTCTTCAAATCGTCATGGTTCCCCAACACGGTGTGCACGGGAACCTGGAAGTCCTTGAACAGATCGGCGATTGTTTCATACTTGCCCTTCTGCCCATCGTCAAGAAGATCTCCCCCCAGCACGATCAGCTCCGGTTTTGGAGTCTGTTTTTTCAGTGTGGCGACCGCCTCCACGAGGTTGGCGTCGGGAAGTGCGTCGTTCACACTCTGCCCCGGTTTGTTTGGCAGGTGAAAATCAGATATATGTGCTATGCGCATCAGATTGCCTCTCTTTGTGTTCTTCTCACCCCGGGTGATCCTGCAGCTCGCCGATAGAATAGCCGGGAATCCGCAGGATTAGCAAGGTCCGGGAAGTACTTGCTGATGCCCCGGCGATTCCTGGATTCCCAGGCGAAGTCGCGTCCTGGTTGCCGGTAAAGCGGATCGGATCTCCATAGGCGGGCAGTTTGCAGCACCGAGAAGAACTTGTATACTCTGGGATCAGAAGAATCTAGAAGGAGACAAGGCAATAAAATTGTGACGGAAATCGTTGCGGTCTGCCGATCCGACGTCCGAGCCTACACGGCTGCCCAGATCCTCGGCCAGGCGGGCTTTCCAAACGTTCGGGTGCTTGAAGGCGGGATGATCGCCTGGAACATGTCTTGATGATCCGGCGGCGCTGTCGATCGTTGCGCTTTGCGAGGAAAACCCTCCTGTCCTGAGTTCAGGTGGTGGTGAATATGTCTTCTATGATACCTACGACCAAACGACGACTCTACTACGGCTGGATCGTCGTTGCCCTCTCTTTCATCACTATAGCGCTGAGTGCGACGATCCGGCAGTCCTTTATCGTAATTTTCCCGGCGATGCTGAAAGAGTTCGCCTGGAGCCGGACCGTGTTTTCTGTTGCCCCGGCGCTCTTCGGCCTGGTGGCATCGATCATCGGATTTTTCATCGGGTACCTATCAGACAAGATCGACATAAAAAAGCTGATCCCGATCGGCGCCGTGTTCGCCTCGGTAGGCCTGGCCCTGTGCTTCTTCATCGAGCAGCTCTGGCAGATGATTGTATTTTTCGGGGTCTTCTGCGCCGTCGGGGCCAGCGCGCTGAGTCTCGTGCCCCATACTATTATCATCTCCAACTGGTTCATCAAATTCAGGGGTACGGCGATTGGGATCATCTCGAGCGGCTCCGGTGCCGGTACTCTCGTCTTTATTCCTCTCCTGCAGCTCGTTATTGCCGGTTGGGGCTGGAGATTGAGTTATCTTGCTATGGCTGTTTTTATCGGCCCTCTGCTAATACCCTTGATTTTTTTCTTCCAAAAGTCCCACCCCGATCAGATGGGTCTAAAGCCGCTTGAAAGGGAGGTCGCTTCCTCTGAATCTGACACTCCGGTGAAGTCAGAGGAGGGAGAACCTCTGCGTTCCCGTGTCGTTTTTGCCGCACTGCTGCGCAATCGCCGGTTTTGGATATGCTTTGTACAGTTCATACTCGGCCCCCTTTCCACTATGCCGATAATCACCCACCAAGCTGCTCTGCTTCAGGGAAAGGGGCTGAGCAGTATGGGCTCGGCTTGGGTAGTGGGAGTTTACGGTTTGTCGGTATTTTGCGGTATGATTCTCAGCGGTGCTCTCTCCGACCGGATCGGTAGGGAGTGGAGTTACACCCTGGGGACGGTCAGCATTCTTCTGGGTACGGTGTTCCTGCTCTCCGTTCCCACCGGGGAAAAAATGATCCTGCCGCTGTTCTTCGCCGTTTTCTTCGGTCTGGGGTTTGGGACCCGGCCTGCCATGGACTCGGCCACGGCCGTGGACATCTTTGAGGGGCGGCACTTCGGGCTGATCTACGGTATCTTACAGCTGGGTTTGGGAATCGGGTTGTTCTGCGGGCCGGTTCTCGGCGGCGTTATCTACGATCGCAACGGAACCTACACAACTGCCGTGGTATTTTGTATGGTCGCGGTTGTGGTGGCCACGGTCTGTATCTGGGCAGCCGCGCCGCGTCGGGGGAAGGAAGAGATTTTGGTTAAACCTGATCCCAGAGCTTCTTGAGTTTCATAGACTATCGCAAGACCTGAACCATCGCCTCTAAGGCTTTGTTTAGAGTACGCCGGGGGCAGGCCAGGTTGATCCGCTGGAAACCCTCCCCGCCGGTGCCGAACATGGGTCCGTCATCGAACCAGACCCGGCCCCGCCTCAGGATCCGTTGTTTCAGCTCCTCGTCACTCATGCCCAGGGACCGCAGGTCGACCCAGGCCAGATAGGTCCCCTCCAGGGGGAATACCCGGGCTTCCGGCAGCCGCTCCGCCAGGTGGGAGACGAGAAAGTCGTAGTTTCCCTGCACGTACTCGAGAACCTGCTCGAGCCAACTCTCCCCGTACCGGTAGGCCGTTTCGGTGGCCACGGCGCTGAGAGCGTTGGCGATTCCGGTCCATATGCTCTGCAGGGTGGAGCGGTAGCGGTCCCGCAGCTGCTTGTCGGAGGCGATGACCAGGGAGCAGCCTAGACCGGCCAGGTTGAAGGTCTTGGTCGCCGAGGTAAAGGTTACGGTGATACTGTCGGCCTCCTTGGACAGGGAGGCGGTGGGAATATGGCGGTTGCCCTTCAGTATCAGATCGTGATGGATCTCGTCGGAGAGGATGATGATGTTGTGGCGTAGGCATATCTCCACCAGGGGTTCCAGCTCCTCCTTGAACCACACCCGGGCCACCGGGTTGTGGGGGCTGCAGAGAATAATGAGACGGGTACGCCCGTCGATCAGCTTCTCCAGCTGATCGAAGTCCATGGTGTAACGGTCTCCATCGAGGATCAGGGGATTTTCCGCTACCCGCCGCCGAACCTTGAGGATCGATTCTTTGAAGGGATAGTACACCGGGGGCTGGATGATCACCCTGTCTCCCGGTTGTGAGTAGGCCAGTAGCGCCAGGTTGAGGGAAGGAACGACCCCGGGAGTGGACAGCATCCAACCACGGCGGATCTTCCAACCGTGGCGGCGCTTCATCCAGTCAATCACGGCCCGGTAGTAGGACTCCGGCTCCAGGGTGTAGCCAAAGACACCGTGATCCGCTCTGCGTTTCAGGGCCTCGATCACTTCGAAACAGGAGGGAAAATCCATATCCGCCACCCAGAGAGGGATTAGGTCGTCTAATCCAGTTATTCTCTTCATGAGGGTCCATTTGGCAGAATTCTTGGAGGTCCTATCTATGACGGTTTCAAAGTCATAAGCCAATCTGATCAGTTCGGGTTGGTATTAACTCAATATATATCTTACCAATCGCGCGCGACCCATATAGGAAGTCAACCAATATAGGACTGAGAGGGTGAAGGATTTGGCGGATGAGAAGTATATGAGGCTAGCCATCGCTAAAGCGCGAGAGGGCATAGCCAAAGGACAGGAACCCTTCGGGGCCTGCGTCGTCAAAGGCAGAGAAGTGATCAGCGTGGCTCACAACACCACGATAGAGGATATGGATGTGACAGCCCACGCTGAAATGAACGCAATACGAGAAGCCTGCAGGAAACTGGAAACGGCCGACCTCTCGGGTTGCGAGATCTATGCCACCTTTAAACCCTTTCCCATGTGTCAGGCTGCCTGCGAG
>JAGLQP010000025.1 GCA_023136785.1 Spirochaetales bacterium | reverse complement strand
AGATCTATGACGGCCTGCCCGTTCAGGATGAGACCGAAGAGGGATCGGGACGTGGGGAGGAGCTCTACAAAGGCGTGCTGGAGTGGGAGTGGGACGCTCTTCCGGAAACCACCTTCCGCTACAGCTCCTTCATCCCGGGTTCCCAGATCAAGGCCAACTCCGATCCCTACTGGGTGATCGACTATCTGATCATCGTGCCGGATCCCAGAAAGATCAGCCGGGAGGAGATCGAGGAAATCATGAAAAAGACCTGGGATCTGCCGCCGGAGGGGATCGAAGCCTACCTCGAGCCTTACGAGAACGAAGGGAAGTTCACTCCGTACGTGTTCACATCCTGGAATGTGGAAGGAGGAAGCTCATGATTCAAACCAAGAACCTGACCAAGCGGTATGGGAAGTTTACCGCCGTGGACGGAGTGAATCTGAATATCCCCGCCGGGGAGATCTACGGTTTTTTGGGACCGAACGGAGCCGGAAAGACCTCTACGATCATGATGCTCTTGGGCATCGTCAAACCCACATCCGGGGAAATCCGGTTGTTCGAGGAAACCTACACTCCGAAGAGGCTCGACCTGCGCCGCCGCATCGGCATGGTGCCGGAGAAGCATCCGACAGGGATGTGGACCTGGATGACCGCCGGTGAGTACCTGCAGATGTTCGCCGATCTGTTCGGCTTGGAAGATTCGGGCAGGCGCATTGATCACCTGCTGGAACAGGTCGGACTGGCCGAGGTGAAAAACAAGAAGTTCGCCGAGTTTTCCCGGGGCATGCTGCAGAAACTGTCCATCGTCAGGGCACTGCTTCACGATCCGGACATCCTGTTTCTGGATGAACCGATCTCCGGGTTGGATCCCTTCGGGGTCAAGCAGATCCGGGATCTGATTCTCGAGGAGAACCGGGAGGGTCGGACGATCTTCATCTCCTCCCATATCCTCTCGGAGATGGAAAAGTTGTGCCACCGGGTGGCGATTATCTTCGGAGGAAAGCTCATGGTCGAGGACCAGATGAAGAGCATGCTGAACACCCTGGCCAAGGACCGGGAGATCCACGTGGACCTGGAAGAGCTTCCCGCCGACCTTCTCGGAAAGGTCAAGGCCCTCAACTTTGTGCAGGACGCTACGGGAGAAGAAAAGACCCTGGTCGTCAAGGTTCCCAAGACCGGAGACTACCGCAAGGAGCTGTCCAAATACCTGATCGATCAGAATCTAGTACCCTTAAGCATCCAGGAGAAGAGCCTTAGCCTCGAAGAGGCCTTTGTCACGATCACCAAGGAAAACATCAACCTGTTCGCAGGCATAGGAGGCGAGAAATGAATCAGAGAGCCCACGCAACAACCGTTCTCGCCAGACGGCGCATTTTCGAGACCCTGATCAGTCCGGGATTCTACATAGCTCAAACCGTCGGCCTGGTTCTGGCGTATTTTCTCGTGGCCGGCTTTGTCCGGGCCATAGACTCAAGCGGATTCGATTACCAGCTGTACCCGGCCTACGAGTTGATCGGCAGAAGCCTGGTCGGTGCTTTCGGAACGACCTTCGTGGAAAAGCTTTTCTCAGAAGGGCCGTTTCTGTTCATCCTGTACATCGCTTTTCTGCCGGTTCTCCTGTATCTGGCGGTGAGCTCGGTGTTCCGATTCGGTCTAGAGAAGAAGGTCGGTGCCCTGGAGCTCCTGACCTACGGTCCGGCGGACAGCACCTCCTACTTCCTGGCGGCGCTGATCAAAGATATCCTCATGACCGCGATCTATCTGGTGGTGCTGCTCGTATTCCTGCTCGTTGCAGGGGTGCTGAACAACCTGATCCTGGGGCCGTCCTTCTACTACAGCCTGATCATCCTGTTCTTTCTGTCCGTTGCGATATACGCATACGGGATCTTCGCCTCGTCCTTGACGGACAACTCCGCCTCGGCGATCGCCGTATTTCTCGGTTTGATCCTGTTCTTCATTATCATCATGATGGGATCCTTCACCATCGTCAGCGGGTATGTGCGAAACCTGGCCAGCGTCTTCGCCTGGATCATCAAATGGATTTCTCCGCTGTTCTACTGGGACCTGGCCCTGCGCTTTGTAGAGGTGGGCGACTGGGGGATGTACTTCATCGGTATTCTCCTTCTGCTCGTTCTCTCCATGGCGATCCTTATTATCAGTCATCTGACCATGAAAGCGAGGGGTGTACGACCATGAAAGCTCCACGAATTGCTGTCCTGCTGTTCCTCCTGTTCTGCGCCGGCCTTCTCTTTGCAGACGTTCCGGTGCGGGAGGAACAGTTCATCTATTCGATTCTGGCCTTCAACGGCAAGGATTACGCCGGCACCTTCGCCCGCAAAGATGCAGATACGATCTATCTGGTAGCGGACGTCGACAACTTCATCACGGTGCGCAAGGTGTTCGTCTATTTCTGGCCGATCACCCAGGACTGGAAGACCGACACCTCGGCTCTGAATATTCCGTTCGAGGGGACCCTGGAGCTGAGCGGCAGGGAGGACGAGCCGGAGACCGTTGGCATGACTCCCTACACCTACTACAACATCCGAGGCGAGTACGAGCTGAACTGGAGCGTCGCCAAGGAGGCGGAGGCGGATCAGGCCTGGCAGCATTATCAGGACCTGATGGACGCCTACTGGCAGTCGGTCTCGAAGTATTACGAGACGAGGGCTGCCTACGAGGCACTGCTCAACGAGCTGACGACCACGATCACCAGGATGCGCAACGAGGGGCAGGACGTGACCAAGCTGATCGACACCTTGAGGGAGCTGAAATCTCCTCCGGAGCCCCAGTACCCGACCGAATACATCGTGCCTCCCGCACCGGTGCAGAAGGCCTTCATCCTCAATCTCCCGGTGGGAGAGTACAGCATCCGCTTCTCTACCGAGGACTGACTGGTGATGGAAGGATCGGAGCGTCGAATCGTGGCCTTCGAAAAACGAAGAGCCGAAGCGATCGGGCTGGAGGTCATCCCAGGGGACAAGTGGACTCGTCCTGTCGAATCCAAGACTCCCGCTTCCGTGCTGTACATCAATGGTTCTACAGACCTGTACCTCAGACCTTTCTATCAACAGGAATACAACGATCTTTTCTACGAGAAGATGAGGAAAAACGATGCCAAGGGCAACCCGACGCTGATGAAATGGGTGAGGATCCAGCAGGTGCCCAAGGCACGGGTCGAAATTACCCGCCCCTCATCGGAAGCGCAGATGATGCTTGAGGAACCTTTTTACGTTGAACAGGTCAAGGGCTCGGCTTTGGGCTACCAGATCGTACCTTTCGATCCGGAGGGCAAACACAAGGACCGTGAGCCTTCGCTGCAGGCCTTTCACATTCCCATAACAAAGGACCAGCGGGTGGTTCGTATCCGCGTTCAGGATAAAGACGGCGAGTATCTACCCTCCAGTGAGCGGCAGATCCGGATTATCACGCTCTCCCGGGTTGGATTCATCTCCCTGATTTTGGGGGTGCTTCCCATGGTTGTGATGATCATCGTCATGGCTCGGCGATCGAGGAAGTACACCAGCTGAGGCTGCGATCCGCTATTGCATAGTAAATCTGAGGGCTGTCCCCGTACCGGGCAGCCCTTTTTTTGTGGGATACCGATCTACGGCAGGGCGAGCTGCTTGCAGAAGACGTGGTAGGGCAGCACCCGGACCGCCCTGTCTGCATCTCCCCAATCCTTTGTCCCCAGATGAACCTGATAGAAACGGGGAATCCCGGTCCGTTCGCGAAAGTAGGGAATCGCAGGATTGACCCCCCGCTCCCCGGTCTTGCATTCCACCGCGAATAGAGGCTTCCTGTCTTTCATCACCACGAAATCAATCTCCCGCTTATCCGTATCTCGCAGGAATCGCAGTTCCATGTGAAAACCTTCGCTGTCCTCTATGAAATGACAGTACTTTAGAAGCTGGCAGGCGACGAAGTTCTCGAAACGCTCCCCGGGTGAGGAAACCCGGGACCAGTCTGTAAGGTACAGCTTCTGCTCTTTCTTGACGGCTCGAATCCGCGGCGCGCCGAACGGCGGTATGCGGAAACAGAGATATACCCGTTCAAGAATCGCAAGCCATCTCTCCACCGTATCGTGGGCCACCTGAAGCGTATCCCGCAAATTTCTTACAGACAGGGGAGATCCGACCCGGTTGGGCAACTCTTCCACGAGCAGTTCAATTAGGCTGATCTCCCTGACATTTTCAAGATCTCGGATATCATCGTAGATCACCCGGGTCAGCCGCTCACGCTGCCACCGCCGCCAGGCTCGTTCTTCCGCTCTTAGAAGGGGTTCGGGAAATCCTCCGAACTTCAGCAGCTGCTCCACATCGCTGCGGTCGGGTTCTTTGCTGATTTCACGGGGCGAGAAGGGATGCAGGTGGTAGTAGTGGTAGCGACCCTGGAGGGAGTCTCCTCCTCTGCGATAAAAATCCAGCCGGGCGGAACCGATGATCAGGAAGGAAGTCCCGCTCCTGTAGGTATCGTAAAATCCTTTGACCAGGTTGCGCCACCTGGCGTACTTGTGCACCTCGTCGAGCACAATCAGCTTCTGCTTTGCAGGGAGCTCCCCCCTGATCAAGGAGCGGCGAGCTGCGGTGTTGTCCCAGTTCAGATAGGCGGGGTTCTCAGGAATGGGGGGCTGCAGGTAGCTCAGGGCGAAGGTCGTTTTACCAACCTGGCGGGCTCCGCCTACGAACACCATCTTCTCATGGAGATCGTCTTTCACTGATTCAAACAGATAACGGGGAATCGTTTTCATGACTAATATCAGTATAACCGGACATTACTCATGAGTAAAGTAGGATAATACCGATATTACTCATGCTGGTGTACACTGCGGCCGGCTCCGGCCGACCGGCTTTTTGGGTAGCTCTCAAGCACCGAGAGCGCGGCGCAGCTCCCCCAGCCAGCGCTGGTAGGCATCCCGGTACGGACCCTCAAGATCCGGATTCGGCTCGATGACACTGACGGTATCCAGCCCCTCAAAGGCACTCTCCAGGCTGTAGATACCGGCTCCGATCCCGGCTCCCCGGGCCGCTCCCTGGGATCCGTCGGTGTTGTACAGCTCCACAGCGGCGCCGGAAATCGTGGCAAAAGCCTCGGCGAATAGAGGACTGAGAAACATGTTGGCAGCCCCGGCTCGAACCGTATCGGTGGTCAAACCCATACCCTCCATGATCTCCAACCCGTAGCGCAGGGCGAAGACGATCCCCTCCTGAGCGGCCCGCAGCAGATGTGCCCGGCCGTGCCTGTTCAAATCGAGACCCTGGATCGAAGCGCCGATATTCCTGTTTTCCAGGGTCCGCTCCGCCCCGTTGCCGTAGGGCAGAACCACCAGGCCGTCCGATCCGACCGGCGCTGAAGAGGCCAGATCATTCATCTGATCGTAGGAAGCGCCGGTCCCCTGCAGGGTCATCAGATTGTGTTTGAGCCAGCTGTTTAGAATCCCCGTGCCATTGACGCAGAGAAGAGTGCCGTAGCGGGGCGCATCCTCTGAATGGTTGATATGGACGAAGGTATTCACCCGGGAGGCGGAATCGTAAAGCGCATCCCCTCCTACTCCGTACACCACACCGGAGGTTCCCGCCGTGGCCGCTACCTCACCGGGGTTGAGAACATTGAGGGACAGGGCGTTGTTGGGCTGATCCCCCCCGCGATAGGAAACCGGAATGCCCTGCTTCAGTCCCAGTTTGCCGGCGGCCTCCGCGGTCACCTGCCCCTGGGCTGCGAAGCTGGCTACCACCGGTGCGATCAGCTCTTCAGGAATCCCGTAGTGCTCCAGCAGGAAGACGGCCAAGCCGCCCTCCGGGAAGTTCCAGAGAATCCCCTCGGAGAGCCCGGAGGGTGTGGTATTGAGCCGGCCGGTCAATCGATAGGCGATATAGTCTCCGGGGAGCAGGATCCTGTCGATCTTTTCGAAGATCTCCGGCTCGTTTTCTCGGACCCAGGCTAACTTGGAGGCGGTGAAGTTCCCCGGCGAGTTCAGCAGCTTCTTGAGACAGCGCTCGGGGCCGAGATCTGCGAAGGCTTTGTCGCCGATTTCCACCGCCCGGCTGTCGCACCAGATGATGGCCGGGCGAAGGACCTTGCCCGACCGGTCCACACAGACCAGGCCGTGCATCTGGTAGGAGATCCCGACGGCCTCGACCTCCGCCAGACTCACTCCGGTGGAGACGATCTGTGCAGTCGCTTGCTCCAGATGCTTCCACCACACCTCCGGATCCTGCTCGGCCCAGCCGGGCCGGGGAGCCTGGATCTCCAGTTCCCTGTCGGGGGAGGTCGCCGAGGCGACCGTCGTTCCAGTTTCGATCGACAGCAGGGTCGCCTTTATCGAAGAGCTTCCCACGTCGTAGCCCAATAAATATCCGCCCATACCTTTGCTCCTTCATTTGCCGTGATGATCTACCGTTCCGGCACCGTCACTATAGGCTTCCTTACCCGAATCCTGCAAGGATTTTTTCCCTGGGGATGAAGCACACAGATAGCTATTTCTTGACAAATTTACGATTGAATAGTTAATCAAAAGCCCCAAGCTCTACTTCAATGATACAGGGTTGGCCTGCCACTTACTTCGTATTCGCGACGTCACTCAGCTCGAAACGCACCCATTGCGAGGCGCTCTGTTCGAGAATTACGTTGTCGAGGAGGGGACAGAACTGTGGCCCATCGAACTCAAGTCCGGACAGACTTTTTCGCCGAGTATGCTCGATGCTCTGGGCTGGTGGTGCCGCCTGGCCGGCGAATCCTCCGATTCCGCTATGCCGGTCTACGGGGGGAATGACAGCTGGGAGCTGCAGGGGATGACGGTGCGGCCCTGGTTCGCCGTGTAGCCTTATCCTGAAGCAGGGCGGGCGAATTCGGCGCTGGTCTCCAGCATGACCCGGTAGTTCTCAAAAGGCACATAGTTGGGCACCGAGTTGCTCGAACCCACGCAGTAGGCCCCGTCATAGCCCAAACGCTCGATCCGATCCCGCACCAGATCCCGGATCTCCTCTTGGCTGCCGACCGAGAGGGTGTTCACACAGATGTTCCCCACCAAGCAGATGCTTTTTCCGATCCTCTTTCGCAGGGCATAGATGTCCATCGATTCCGGCTCGATGGGGTGCAGGGCGTGAAATCCGGTCTCTACGATCGTATCGATCATGGTGCTCAGGTCGCCGTCGGAGTGGTAGATGATCGGTTTGTCCGCCCGGCGGCAGGCTTCCGCCATCCGCCGGTAGTAGGGAAAGATCCTCTCGGTCAACCACTCCGGGCAGAGCAGGGTGCCCGAACGAAAGGCGATGTCATCGGGAATCCAGAAGGCGCCAACCTCCTCGCGCTCGAGGAGCCGTTTGAACACCTCGACCTGGACCGTGCCGATACGCTCGATCAAGGCGTCGATGAACTCGGCCTGAGTGTAGACCAGCTCGCAGAAACGGGCGAAGCCGAGCAGCTGCCAGGCAGCGGTGAAGATCTTGCCGAGCACGGCGATCACCTTCATCCCCGGCTTCAGATGGGCTGCCGCTTCGGAAAAGGGGGAGTAATCCAGAGTCGCGGCGTCGGGCCAGGATAGGGAGTCCAGATCCTTCTCCTCCCGGATGACTCCGCCGTGTTCGTCCGCCCAGACCCGCTCATCCTTGCCGGCAAAGTGCTTGTCCCCGGAGTCCGGGACAAACTCTTTGTTCACGGTCCCGGCGGGATCGATCATGCCCACGCTCAACCAGAGGTAATCGTAGCCCGCCTGGTAGCGGAACTCGATCTCATCTGGGATCGACTCCACGGATCGCCTGAGAAAAGTTTCCTTGATCTCCCTGTCGATGACCAACTCGGCGTTGGGGACGCGGTGTCCCCGGCCGCCCTTCAAGACGGTCTTCAGATTCTCGAAATCCGGTTCAAATCCGTACCGATTCATAGTTTGTCAGGCTGCCCCACTTACCCTGCATCCCGCTTCCGCACCCTGTAGGTGTCGGCTGAACGGCCCGTATACCTGGCCATAAAAGTGATCAAAACCAGGGAGAGGATCAAGATTATGGTTGAGATGGCATACACTTTCGGAGACAGCCCGAAACGCATCATCCCGTAAATGTACACGGGCAGTGTCATCCAGGTACCGGTAAGGAAATAGGAAATGACGATTTCATCGAAGGAAACGGTGAAGGCCAACAGGCCCGCTCCGATCAAGGCGGTGCGGATCATGGGCAGGGTTACATGCCAGAAGGTCTGGACCGGATTGGCGCCCAGATCCATGGCGGCCCAGCGGTAGGTCGGCCCCATGCGCGACAGCCGGCTGGACACCTGAAACATCACCAGCGGCGTGGTAAAGGACACGTGCCCCATCAGGATCGTGAACATCGATAGGTGCACGTTCAGATTTCTGAAGAATATCAGCAGAGTCACGCCCATGATGATACCCGGGAGCAGAAAGGGGAGCATCACCAGGGCGCGAAAAACTCCCTTGCCGGGAAACTCCACCCGAGTGACGAAAAAAGCACCGGCGGTACCGAAAACCGTGGCAATGGCCACGGCACAGAGTCCGACCATCACGGTGTGCCAGAATGCGATCAGCAGCCTGGGGTCCTGAAACAGCTCCTGGTACCACTTCAGGGTCAAGCCCGAAAGGCCGACGATGGTGCGGGTCGGGCTGAAGCTGAACAGCAGCACGATGACCATGGGAAAGTAGAGGAAGACAAAGATCAAGGTCCCGTATATCTTCAAACCGGTTCCGCGTCCCCGCATGACCCCTCGTGTCTTGCTACTCACCGAGGAATCCCCCTTCGGTAGAACCGAACTTGGAGGTGAGTCCCAGAATGGCTACCGCGATGATGAACAGGATGAACCCCAGGGCCGCCCCCAAGGGCCAGTTGAAGGCGAAGCCGAACTGGCTCCAGACCAGATTTCCGAACATGATCCCCTGAGTTCCTCCCAACTGCAGGGGAATGATGTAATCCCCTAAAGCGATGATGAAGGAGAAGATGAATCCGGTGACCAGTCCCGGGAGGCCCAGCGGCAGGATCACGTTGTAGAAGGTACGCAGCTCGTTAGCCCCGAGATCGTTGGCCGCATCGAGAAGATTCCGGGGTATTTTCTCCAAGGCCGTATACACGGGAATGAACACGAAGGGAATGCAGATATAGGTCAAGGTAATGGCAATGGCAAACTGATTGTACAGGAAAAAGGTCAGGGGTTCCTTGATCAGCCCCAGGGCCATCAACGCGGAGTTTATCACTCCTCGATTTCCCAGAATCGTCCGCCAGGCGATGATGCGCACCAGATAGCTGACCCACAGAGGAATGATGCAGAGCATGAACAGCAGATTCCGCCCGCGCCTGACCTTGAAACTGACCATATAGGCGAGGGGAAAGGCCGCCGCAATCGAAAGCATTGAAATGGCCACGGCCAGGCGGATAGTCTTGAACAGGATGCGGGCGTAGAGAGGATCGGTGAAGAAAAGCTTGTAGTTTTTCAGTGTCAGGGTTCTGTCGATCACCAACCCGCTGGAGGAGTAGAAACTCATGATGAAGGTGAAGATCAGGGGGATCGCTACCAGGGCGAGCAGCCATACTGCAATGGGAACACCCTTGATAAACTCTCCAGGCTTTGAAATCCGGCGCTTCATCATACCGCCTCGCCGCTGTATTTGATCACGTCCTTCTCCTCTTCCCGGGGAAAAACGATCACGTCTTCGGCGTTCCAGGCCAGCTCCACGGTGCCGCCGACGCGCAGAGCGGCATCCCAGGTCACGGCCTGCACCACCGCCCGCAGCTCCGCCCGGCCGATCCTACAGGTAGCCTCGTAATCCGTGCCCCTATAGATGATGCGGGACAGCTCTGCGGATACCCGGTTCTCTACGCTCCGGTGGGGATTGACCTGTACCCTCTCGGTACGGATGCAGACCAGAGCGGCGGCACCCTTGCCTAAATCGACAGCCCGTTTGGCCGTGACCTTTTGGCCCTCGACATCGAGAACGCAGGTCTTGCCGTCGTTGTCCAGCACCGTGCCGTGCACGAAGTTCATATCTCCGATAAAGGAGGCAACAAAAGCGGTAGAGGGATTGTTGTAGATCTCATCCGGGGTGGCGATCTGGTGGGCCAGACCGTCCTTCATCACGGCGATACGGTCGCTCATGGTCATGGCTTCCGATTGGTCGTGGGTCACGTAGATAAAGGTGATGCCTACATTTCTCTGGATGTCTTTGAGCACCTTCTGCATAGCCACCCGCAGCTTGAAATCCAGGGCTCCCAACGGTTCATCCAGGAGCAGGGCGGCCGGCTCGTTGACCAGAGAACGGGCCAGGGCGATGCGCTGTCGTTGTCCTCCGGACAGCTGCTGGGGCAGGCGGTTCCCGAAGCCCTCCATATTCACCAGGCGCAGAACCCTCTCGATTCGCGTCTCAGCTTCGGAAGGGGAGATTTTTTTCATCTTGAGGGGGAAGTAGATGTTCTTACGCACCGTCATGTGGGGGAACAGAGCGTAGTCCTGGAACACAGTGTTGACATTGCGCCGGTAGGCCGGTGTGCTGCTGACATCCCCGCCCTCCAGCAGGATCTGCCCCTCCGTCGGCACTTCCAGTCCGGCGATCATGCGCAAGGTGGTGGTCTTTCCACACCCCGAAGGTCCGAGCAGGGAGAAGAACTCTCCCTTCCTGATTTCAACTGTGAACTTGGAAACCGCCGTTACTTCGTCGAACTTCTTGGTGACATTCACCAGGTCGATTGCGTTGTCTGCTTTCATTCTCCCTTCCTGAGGCGCGGTATGCCGTGTCTTAAGATTTTGTACCAGAAAACAGGCAGGTTCTGTCGCCCGATGGAGACAGAACCTGCCGAAGAGAATTACGCTTGCCTTTACGGTCTGGCTTTGACCTTGTTCCAGAGCTCGACCCGGGCACCCGGATCTTCCTCGGGAACCATGATATACAGGGGAGCGGGGAAATCACCGATGTCCTCGCCGTACCAGAAGGTGGAGTCGAGAATCACCGGATTGAAGCCCGATGCACCGGTGGGGTTCACGATCCCGAATCCGACCAGTTCGGCCAGCTCTTTTTGTCCCTGATCACCGATCATGTAGTCCATGTACTTGAGAGCCAGGTCGAGGGAAGCGCCGCTGGTGGACTCGGTGATGACCCAGCCGTCGATCCAGCAGATCGTTCCTTCGGTCATGGCGTACTGGGTGAA
>JAGLQP010000249.1 GCA_023136785.1 Spirochaetales bacterium | reverse complement strand
TTACATGAATGTACAGCAGATGGGGAATATCCCCGGAAACCCGCCGCGACACCAGAAGATAGATCACGAACAGCATGGTGGAAAGCAGGCAGAGGAAATCTCCCGTCTGCCCCAACTGGCCGCCTCGTTGGAAGAACAGCCAGTACGCCCCGCCCAGGACCAGAGCCAACGATACGTAGGCATACCCCGGTATACGCTTTTTGTAGAGAAAACGTTCAAAGAGAGCGAAGAAAACAGGATTGATAGAGAAGATAAAGGTCGCACTGGCTATGTAGGTTCGCTTCAATCCTATGATCCAAGCCTGGAAGTGAAGACCGAGAAGAAGTCCGGGGATCAACAGGAGGAGAAACCCAGTAATCCCCTTCTCCCGAAAGAGCTGCTTCAAGGGTTTTAGGCAGAAAGGGGTGAGAACCACACCGGCAAGAATCATGCGGAACGAGGCGATCACCGCAGGCGGGAAGCCGCATAGCTTGATCAGGACTCCGGAAAACCCGAAGCTGACCGCTCCCAATACGAGGAAGAGGATTGCGGTTCTCTGCTGCCTTGTCTCCATGATTCGCAGGGCCAGTGTAATCGTTCTTTCGGACTCCTACAATATTCATTACGTAAATCTAATTCGTGGACTGAATCAGGAACAAGTTCATTGTCAGTCGTCATACCTCTTGTAGAAGATCTGTGTGTTTTAGGGTATACTGTGGGTATAAACAAAGGCAAACATCGGGGATTGCAATGTACCGAAGGATAAAAAACCATAGTCGTTTATCCCATGAGGTCGCAAATCGGATTAAGGAGTTGATCCGTAAAGAGAAGCTAAAACCAGGCAACAAGCTCCCAAACGAAATGCAGCTTGCAGAGCTTTTCGGCGTCAGCAGACCAACGATACGGGAAGCAGTGAAATCTCTAGTCTCGCAGAATATCGTTGAGATACTTCGCGGCAAAGGCACTTTCGTTTCCGAGACACCGGGTATTGCCAGTGATCCACTCGGTCTGGATTTCCTCATTGACGATGATTTACATCTCGCCTTGATCGAGGTACGCCTTCTGATTGAGCCGGGAGTTGCCCGCCTGGCCGCCGAGCGAGGAACTCCAGCGGATATTGGTCGAATCGAAAGGTACATTCAGGAGATGGAAGACATCGTTGGCCGCCATGAAGTGGGCATGGGAACCGAACTTGAGTTTCACCGCAGCATCGCTGAAGCGACAGAAAATCCCGTCATCATGCGGATTGTCCCGATCATAATGGACGCGATTATCAAGACCTATCGAGATGCGCCGCGGACCAGTGCAGACCATCGACAAGCCCTTCTGGAGCACACGGCCATCTTCACCGCCATCAATGGTCGAGACAAGGAAGGTGCTTATATGGCTATGCGCCGGCACTTGGAAAACAGCTACCGTCGAGCACTCAGCAAGAGATTGAAAAAACAGAAAAAATGAAGCTTTGACCGGGCGGACGACCTGTGCCGGCCGATAGGTCCAAACCGAGCTGGTTTGCGCCCGTCCCTCAAGCCTCATTTTCCCGTCTTTCGTTTTAACCGGTGCATCCTCAAAAGCGAATACGTGACAGAAAGAATCGATATCCCGTAGAAAACCAGTGCTATCGGAGACTGTACCAGTGTAGCCCAATTCCCGTGGGACATGATCAACGCCTTGCCCAGCTCTCGTTCAGCCAGAGGACCAAGAATGACACCTAAGATCATAGGGGCTGCAGCGAAGCCGTGCTTGCGCATGAAGTAGCCGATAACTCCGAACAGCAAGGCCACGAACATGTCATAGATGCTGTTGTTGAGGGAAAAAGAACCAAGGAAACAGAGCGCGAAGATGACAGGAAAAAGTATCGAGATCGGTACTTTCAGAATCCTTGGGAATACCTTTACGCTGGCCAGGCCAAGGCCCAGAATGAGGAACTGGGCCAGCATGAAACCCACAAAGAGTGCATTGATGATCTGCGGATTCTGCTCGAACAGCAGCGGTCCCGGGCGTACGCCGATCAGCATCAGGGCTCCCAGCATCACTGCGGTGACTACGTCCCCCGGGACCCCCAGAGTGAGCAGCGGCACCATTGCCCCCCCGGTGGTACTCTTGTTGGCGGCTTCCGGAGCAGGCACGCCGGCAAGATTCCCCTTGCCAAAGCTATCGGGGTCCTTGGAGAAACGCCTGGCCTCGTTGTAGGCCATAAAGGAGGCGATGGCGCCTCCCGTCCCTGGGATGATACCGATAAAGGTCCCCAGAAAAGAAGCCGGGATGATCACCGCAACAAGACGTTTAAACTCCCCCCAGGTGGGCAGTACCCCCTTGATCTTCTGGTCGTAGCGTCTCAGTTTTTTACCCACATTGCCCAGCTCGATAAAGATCTGGGAGATAGCAAACAGCCCGATCAGCACCGGGAGCATGGGAAAAGCGGGCATACCCGGTCAGTTGGTCTATTCCGATTGAGGCAATCAGCAAACCGAAGAATCCCGAAATCAGGCCTTTTACCAGAGAAGCACCGGAAACACTGGCAACCACGGTTAGACCGAACACCATGAGGGCGAAGTACTCCTCGGGCCCGAATTTCAAGGCGAACTTGGCCAGCTGAGGTGAGATGAAGATCATGCATAGGGTAGAGATGATACCTCCCATGGTGGAAGCGATGGTGGCTACCTCGATAGCCTTGCCCGCCTCGCCCTTCTCGGCCAGCGGGTAGCCGTCCAGTACCGTGGCCGCAGCCGAGGGTGTTCCAGGAGTAGAGATCAGGATCGCCGATATTGAACCTCCGTAGATCGCACCGCAGAACATACCGCTGAGCATGATGAGCGCCGTGGCCGGCTCCAGGTAGTAGAGAAAGGGAAGCAGCAGGATGATCCCCACCGACCCGGTCAAACCCGGGAGAGCTCCCACCACGATCCCCCCTGCCACGCCTATGAACAGGAACGGAAAATGGGAGGGATTCAGTACGTAGGAAAGACCTTCTATCAGCGCGTACATAAATCTACCTTTCCCTTACCACAGGCTGAGGCGGGGCAGGGGCACCCGAAAGATCATGCGGAACACACTGTACAGTATTGCTGTAGTGATTGTAGAAACCAGGACAATCCTGTACCATTTTTTTTCGGCGAAGATAAGCATGATTCCAACGATGAACAGGGGCGTGGCCACTATGTAACCTGTATAGCGGATTATCCGCGTGTAGAGAAAGGCGACAGCGGCAAACAGGATGAAACGGAAGAGGTAGGCCCGATCGACCTGCATTTTCCGCTTTTCCACCCGGCCTGTCACCTGTTTGCGGATCCCCTGGGCTAACAGGAGTGAGGAGAGTAGGAAGAGGCACACCGTGACGAAGCGGGGAAAACTTTCGGGGACAGGGCAATGGTCAGCTCCGGGAAACGGAAGGTCATTGCAAAGAAGAATATCGATAGGAGCATAAAGATAGCTCCCAATACGATTTGGTCCGCTATCATCTCGTTTTCCTTGTAATGAGTAGAGCAGCTGCAGACATAGCCAGCCTCCGTGCAGAGGCTCAGCGCCTGCAGCTCTCTCTTGTGAATCAGTGTACTACAGTTGCAGGGTCCACCTTGAACACACACACACAGCCCAGTTTGCTGCTCTTTACGATATCCTCGTAGAGCTTGTCCTGCTCGACGACCCACTGTTTGAACTCGCTGGTTCCCTTGTAATCAAGTAAGATTCCAGCTTTACCAGCCAGCTTCTGAAAGTCTTCGTCCTCGATGCAGGCTTTGAAAGCATCATGGATTACCTTGATCTTAGCCGGGTCGGTGCCGTTGATAGCCCCTATTCCGCGCCATTGACCCAGGCTGAAATCCACCCCCTGCTCAAGGGCTGTGGGGTAGTCTGGGAACGCGTCCAACCGTTGCTTGGAGAAAATCGCCAAACAGCGCAGCTGCCCACCCTCCAGCTGGGCTACCCCTTCAGGCGGGCTGACATTGAT
>JAGLQP010000248.1 GCA_023136785.1 Spirochaetales bacterium | reverse complement strand
TCTTCCCGATCGCCGGGTCACCGACCTTTCGCCGCTGAAGCGCTTTCCCTGCTGGCATCTGAAGCGGGATGTGGCCGTACTCATGGACGGAAGCGTGTGTTTGTGTCGGGAGGATCTGAAGGTGGAGCATTCCCTCGGTAATATCGCGAAGCAGAGTCTGGAAGAGATCTGGGCGGCGGGAGACCGCTACTACCGCGATCACCTGCGGGAACGCTACCCCGAGCTCTGCAAGAAGTGCGATGAGTACTACAGTTACAATTTTTAAAAAGCGGAAGGTGCCCTATACCGTCATCGGCGGTCCCAAGGTCGACAGAATCCGCAAATCCCGAGCCCCCCTGGCCCTGCTGCTGCTCAACCGGGGCAGCCGCTTCTACCGGCACGAGAAACTGCAGGAGCTGCGGGAGGCGGGGATCGGGGAGATCCTCTGTGTTGAAGGACCCCGCATCTCCTACGACATAGAGCCGCTGTCCCGGGAGTTCCCCGAAATCCGTTTTTTGCTCCTCCAGGAGGAAGCCTCCCCCGGCGAGAAGATCAATATCGGGATCGAGGAATGCCGGACCCGGCTCACTTTTGTGATCTGGAGCGACATGGATTTCCCCGGCCCGCCGGAAGGGGAGGGCGGCTCGGCTAGCGAGCGGTGGCAGCTCTTTCTGCAGGAAATCGAGGACAAGGAGATCCTCTGCACGGTGCCCCAGCTGCACAGCTCTGCGGGTCAGGTGGTGCCCTCCATCCAGGTGCCGGCCCTGATCAAGGGTAAGCTCAAGGTGATGCCGTGGAAACCGGTTCAGGAAGGGATGCGCAGCCTGTTTCCCTTCGACTACTGCGGGATCTATCACCGCAGCCGATATTTGCTGAGCGGCGGCTACGATACCTGGATGGACAACCCCTACTGGCAGAAGCTGGACTTCGGCCTGCGCTCATTTTTGTGGGGCGAGCAGATCCTCTGCCGGCGGGACGTGGTGGTGCGCTACAGCGGAGAGACGGTCAGCGAGGACAGCAGCGCCGATATCAGCTACAAGCTGTTCTTCCTCAAAAATTTGGCCGTTCATTTTAACGGCGAGATAGGGGTTCTGCCCCCTTCGAAGCGCTTCGCCTACTGCCTGCGCTCCGATTCCCGCTGGCTCGATGCGAGAAATGAATTCCGAGAGGTGCAAACGTGGGTTCATCAGAACCGATACCGGTTCAAAAGCGACCTTCAGAGCCTGGTAAACCATTGGGAGATTCCCGAATAAGCACGGGAGTGCTGGTGCAGGTCCGCCTGCACTCCCACAGGTTGCCCCGCAAAGCCCTGCTTCCCCTTGAGGGGCGTTCCGTGCTCGAGCATGTTCTGCGGGCGCTCAAGGGCATTCGGGTCGATGTGTACGCCCTGCTTACCGACTCCCGCAGCGTCGAGGCTCTGGCTCCCGCCGCCGAAGCGGAGGGATTCTCCGTGTTTGTCGGTCCCGAGGAGGATGTGCTGGCCCGTTACGCCCGGGCGGTCGACCATTACCGACTCCAACGGGTTATCCGGGCTACCGGGGACAACCCCCTGGTGTCGGCCCGGGCCGCAGAAGCGCTGATGGAGATCCACAGCAGGAGTGAGTATTCTCTAAGCCATTTCCTGGGAAATCCCCTGGGAACGGGGGTGGAGGTGGTCGAGGCCGGGGCTCTATTGGAAGCCGAAAGCCGGACCCGGGATCCCTACGAGCGGGAGAACATCACAACTTACTTCTACCGACATCCTCAAGGCTACAGGATCGGTGAGATTCCCTGCCCGCCCCAATGGGCTTTTCCTGAAGCCCGGGTCACCTTGGATACCGAGGAGGACTACGCCCTTCTCCAGAGTATCTTCTCCGACCTTTACAGAGGCCTTCCGGTGGAGATCGACGAGCTGGTGGACTGGCTGACCAGGAACACCCTCAGCCGAGCAGCTTCCGCACAGGAGGACTAGCCTCATGCCCTGGAATGGAGCTGTCAAGGTGCTGCTCGTACCGTCGGTCAGGGCAGGCATGGGAAGCGGCCACCTCCGGCGTTCCCTGCATCTGGCGGAGATCTTCGGGCCGGACAGTGCCGTCCTGGTTGAGGGAGGGGATCAGGGCCTAAGCTCCGACCCGCAGAGGCTTCTTAAAACCTTGATCGGGGATTCCTCCACTCTCAGAGTCCTGTATGACTATGACCCGAAGGAGCATTGGGACCTGGTGATCGTGGACAGACGCAGCTCCGGGGTGGAGCAGGTGCGCCGCTTTTCTCCCACCCCGGTGGTCGGATTGGACGAAGGCGGTGCTTCCCGACCCTATCTCAGCTATCTGATCGATACCTTTCCCCCCTACCGCCGGAGGCATCGGGCCAATCTTACCGCCCTGAGCCTTCTCGATCTGCCGGAGAGGGGGACCGACTTTCACTTCCCATTTTGCAGGGTGCTGGTCAGCTTCGGCGGCGAGGATCCGGCGGACTTGAGCAGCAGCCTGCTCGAGCTGCTGCTGCGAAAGCAGCTGTTCGAGCCGAAGCAGATCACGGTGGTCCAGGGACCCTATTTCCGCCGGTCCCGCCAGTCCGACGGAATAGAGGTGCTCCAAAGCCCCGCGGACCTGAAATCGATCCTGCACCGCTACGATCTGGTGTTCTGCTCTTTCGGCCTGACTACCTACGAAGCCCTGGCTGCGGGGGTGCCCGTGATCAATCTGAATCCCACCGCCTACCACAGGCGGCTCAGCACGGCTGCGGGGATTCCCGAGGTCGGTGTCCGACGGCCCTCGCTCGCGAAGCTGCGGCGCCTGATCGGCAAACCTCAAGCCCTGGAGACTCTGCTGCTTCGCTACCCCAACGAGATTTTACACCAGGGGCCCCGGGTCTCGGAGCTTCCCCAGCGTCTGCAACCCTCCGGGCCGGCTCGCTGTCCCCTCTGTTCTGAAGCGCTGAATCCCGCGGTGGCCCGTTCTGCCGAGCGCTCCTACTTCCGCTGCCGCAGCTGCGGCATCCTCTACCTGATCGCCTTCGGCCGGGAAGGGACCCGCTACGACAGGGAGTATTTCTTCTCCGAGTACAAGAAGCAGTACGGCAAAACCTACCTGGAGGAGTTCCAGTCCATCAAGGGGATGGCCTACAGCCGCCTGGAGAACATCCGCTCGGTATTCGCTTCGCGCAGGCGGACAGGAGTCGCCGGTTCTTCAACGGCTGCCGCCCGAGCCCTGGGCGTAACGCCGTCTGCCCCCCCCTCAGCGCCGCCACGGTTGCTCGATGTGGGCTGCGCCTATGGCCCTTTTCTGCAGGCCGCCCGGGAACGGGGCTTCCAGGTTCAGGGGCTCGATGTCCCTCCCGAAGCGGTCTGTTACGTTCGTGAGGAGCTCAGGCTCCCCTGCGCCCTGGGGGATTTCTCCTCGAACGAAACCGCCGAGGTGCCGGCCGGGGCTGATGGGGGTTTCGATGTCATCAGCCTGTGGTACGTGATCGAGCATTTCCGGGACACCGAGGGTGTATTGAGACGGATCAACAGGCTGCTCAAGCCGGGCGGTGTTTTTTCCTTCTCCACTCCGAACGCTTCGGGGATCTCCGCCCGGAAGGACCGAAATCTGTTTTTCGAGAACAGTCCGCCGGATCATTATACGGTGTGGCCTCTCCGAGCTGTGGCCCCGCTGCTGGCCCGCTTCGGCCTGGAACTGCAAAAAATCGTGGTGACCGGTCACCACGGGGAGCGTTTCCCCTGGCCGGGTCGGCTGGAACCCGATTCCCCGATCGCAGCGGGTCTGTCCCGGCTGAGCCGCCTTCTACGGCTGGGAGACACCTTCGAAGCCTATGCGGTCAAGGTGAGGGAGCTGCCATGAGCACCGGGTCCTCGGACAAGGTGGTCCTGATCCTGGGGGGCGGGGTGATGCAGCTGCCGGCGGTTCGTCTGGCCAAACAAAAGGGCTGGACCGTGGTGGCGGCCGCCGCCGGCATCGGCGAGGAGATCGAGCAGCT
>JAGLQP010000247.1 GCA_023136785.1 Spirochaetales bacterium | reverse complement strand
AAAAGGTCAAGTATCTCAGTACACTGGACGCGAAAATCGCGATCCTCGAAGAACAAGCTGAGCTGCTCGACGAGGAACTGCGGATAACGAGTCAAAGGGTGAACCTGTTCGAGAAGGTGAAGGTACCGGAGACCCGAGAGAATATCAGAATGATTCAAATCTATCTCGGGGACGAGCAAACCGCCGCGGTTGTGCGCGGCAAGATCGCGAAGAAGAAAATAGTAAATGCCACCGTATGATCGTCAAGATGAAGAAGGTCTCTATCGTTGTGTTCGACCGTTTTCGCGATCAGTCTCTGAGAGCGCTGCGCAAGCTCGGTCTGGTTCATATAGAGTCCCGTCCTGCCTCAGGCGACGATCTGACTCGCTACAGTGAACAGAAAACACAGTTGGAGCGGGCACATCTCCTTCTTCCCGAAGAGGAGAAGAAGAAAAAGGTGCGAGGACGGAAAGATCCTACATTCCAAGGCAACCTGTCCGCCGGGTCGGTCACCGAAGAGGACATCGACGGATGTTTGGAGATTTCTGAAGAAATTGTCGACCTTACCGAGAAGATACGCCTGACGCATGAAAATATCGATCGATTGACCAGGGAACAGCGACGGCTGGTCCTGTGGGGTGACTACGATCCGCAGGAGATTGGCGAGCTCGCCGACAATGGCGTGTTTATTACCCTGTACGAGCTGAGCACGGATCAATTCAAACAATTACCTGCAGAAACGGATTGGGTAGTGATCTCCCAGAGCAAGAGTACTGTTCGTCTGGCCGTGGTCACCATAGGATCCGCGGCGGAGCTTGACTTCGAACCGGAGGTGATTGCCGAACGGGGCCGAGCAAAGCTTCAACAGCTGCTGGACGCCACCGGTACAGAGTTGCAGGGCTTGGAACACCGTTTGCAGCACCTTGCCGGTGAACGGGCCCGCATACAAGCCGTGCTGGAACGCATAGAAAGAAAGATAGAGTTCGAACAGGTTCGGACAGGGATGGTCGGAGAGGAGCAGCTGAGCTATCTTACCGGATACATTCCGGCGAAGCGAGCGGACGCTCTGAAGCGAGCCGCCGCGGAAAACGGCTGGGCACTGCTTATCGACGAACCAGCGGAAGACGATCCCGTACCCACCCTGGTCGAAAACCCTAAGTGGATACGGATTATCCGCCCGATGTTCAGCCTGATGGAGACGACACCCGGGTACAGAGAGTTCGACATCAGCTTCCTCTTTCTGCTGTTCTTCAGCCTGTTCTTCGCCATGCTGATTGGGGACGCGGGCTACGGAATCGTCCTGTTCGTCCTCACCCTGGTAGCCCGGCTGGCCATGCCCAAGCGTCCCGGAGGCGTTTTTTCTCTGATGTTTGTACTGAGCGGAGCCACCATCGTGTGGGGGACCCTGTCGGGCACCTGGTTCGGCGTGGAAGCTCTGGCCCGCCACCCCGTTCTTTCTAGAATCGTGATTCCCCAGATTGCCAGCTTCGGGGTGGAAAATACGAAGTCCGTGATGCTGCTGTGCTTCTTGATCGGAGCGGTGCACCTGAGCATCGCCCGCCTGATCAACTTCATCCGCAGTCTGCCCAAGCTGGTCGCATTCAGCGAACTGGGATGGTTGTCTATCCTCTGGGGTATGTTCTTCGTTGTTCGCTACATCGTGCTCCAGGAGACGCTGAACCCCGTCGGGATCTGGCTGGTCGGCGCCGGCATGATCCTGATCGTGTTTTTCGGGGAGCAGAAGGGCAAGTTCTTCAAGGGTATATTTTTGGGATTGGTCAGATTGCCCTTGAGCATCCTCGACAGCATCGGCTCCTTCTCGGACATCGTATCCTATGTCCGCCTCTTCGCCGTAGGACTCGCTACGGTCGCTGTAGCCGCCAATTTCAACGCCATGGCTGCGGAATTGGGATTCGGCAGCATCCCCTCCGGGCTGATTTCAGCGTTTATTCTCTTCTTTGGTCACACATTAAATATTGTCATGGGCGCGATGTCCGTCATCGTTCACGGAGTGCGTCTGAATATGCTCGAATTTTCAGGGCAGCTCGGCATGGAATGGTCCGGCGTGCCCTTCAAACCTTTTAAAGAAACCTACGCAGACACCCCAGATGGGGAAAGGAGAAAAGAGTAGATGGATATTGGTCAATTAGGTTTTGCAGCAGCAATTTCTCTCGCTGCTATTGGATCAGCTCTGGGAACAGGAATTGCGGGAATGGCCGCTATCGGCGCCTGGAAGAAATGTTTTGCCCAAAACAAGCCGGCGCCTTTCTTGGCGGTAGCATTTGCAGGAGCGCCCTTAACCCAGACGATCTACGGATTGATACTGATGAACGCAATCATCGCTTCCTCAGCCCCTTCGCTGACCAAACTGGGAGTAGGCATTTTCGGAGGTGCTGCCATCGGTTGTTCCGCACTGTTACAGGGGAAAGCCGGTGCTTCGGCCTCGGACGCACTCGGTGAAACGGGTAAAGGTTTCGTCAATTACCTGATGGTCGTGGGAATTATCGAAACCGTGGCCCTGTTCATTATGGTATTCCTGATGGGGGCCGTCGGATAGTCCAGGCGCCCTTCAAAGACTAGCCTTCCTGGGGCAGGCAGACATCCCTGGTTATCCAACCATGGTAGACAGGCGAAAAACACGAAACGTCGCGGTGGGCCGGATATTTATCGGTGGTGGTGCGCCTATTTCCGTGCAAACCATGTGGAAGCGTCCCCTGAACTCGGTACAGGATGCTCTTGATGGTATGCATCGGCTCGAAGATATAGGCTGCGAGCTGCTGCGTTTCTCCGTGCCGGACATGGAATCTGCCGAGATACTCGGTCAAATCGCCTCTCAGAGTGAACTTCCTCTGGTCGCGGACATTCATTTTGACCATCGCCTTGCCCTGCGCTGCCTGGACTTTCCTGTAGCTAAAATACGCATCAATCCCGGCAATATCGGCGGTATGGGCAAGGTGGAGGAGCTGATTCGCAAGGCCAGTGCCAAAGCGGTGCCGCTGCGGATCGGTGTAAACGCCGGCTCCCTGCCGAAAGCACTGAGGCAGGAAAAAAACGTGGCCGAGGCCATGGTAAAGGCGGCGGAGGAGGAGTTGTCTATACTCGAGAAGCTGAACTTCCACCAGGTGATCTTCTCGCTGAAAGCATCCCACATAGACACGACCATAGAAGCCAACCTCCTTTTTTCTCAGGCGTACGACTATCCTCTGCATGTCGGGGTAACCGAAGCGGGACCCCTCGTTCAGGGAACTGTGAAGAACACCCTCGCCCTCTCTCGACTGCTCGAGAATGGGGTAGGGGATACGATCCGGGTTTCTCTGTCCGACAGCCCGGAGAACGAAATCATGGCCGGCCGATCCATTCTGCAGAGCCTGGGAATCAGGAATTTCGGCGTGGATCTCATCTCCTGTCCGACCTGTGGGCGGACGGTGTTCGATGTTACGGGTTTTCTCGACAAGGTCCACCGGTATATGGAGAGGATAAACAAGAATATCACCGTGGCGATCATGGGATGCCCGGTGAACGGGCCCGGGGAGGCCAAACGTGCCGACCTCGGTGTTACAGGATCGGAGAACCAGGTGATATTTTTTAAAAAAGGAAAAATCATTCGTCGGGAGAGCGCCGATGATGCTATTGAGGCCTTTAGAGAAGAGCTGGAGAAGTTTTGAGATTTCGATTTCCTACTATTAGTCTTGCAGTATTCCTGATTCTCGCACCGTCCCTGCTCCCGGCCCAGAAAAACAACTTTATTGAAGCCTGGTTTCTCTACGAGCAGGGGAAAGCCAAGCTGGAGGACCGCGACGGTCCGGAGCTTGGGGAAGCCCTTCTTTTCTTCCAGGAAGCGATCGACAAACGGGGCGGCACCTTTCCGGAAGCCGAGATGGCGATTGGAGATATCTACTTCCGTGAAGGGGCCTTCGCCCTTGCCAAGCGGCAGTACGGCAAGGCCTATGAACTGCGCACCG
>JAGLQP010000246.1 GCA_023136785.1 Spirochaetales bacterium | reverse complement strand
CCGGCCCGGCCGATCTCCTGGCTGTAGCCCTCGATCGATTTGGGCAGGTCGTAGTGGATGACCCTCCCGATGTCCGCTTTGTCGATCCCCATGCCGAAGGCGATGGTGGCCGCCACGATCGGGATTACTCCGGTCATGAATTGGTCCTGAACCGTCCTTCGTTCCTCGTCCTTCATGCCGGCGTGGTAGGCCCTGGCGGAGAACTCCTGCAGAAACCCGGCTATCCGTTCGGCGGTCTTCTGCCGGGTGACGTAGACGATCGTGGGCCGGGAAGGATCTTCGCGGACCAGCTCTTTCAGGACCTTGTCCTTTTCCGATTCCGCGGTGGGACGGACGTTTAAAAAGAGATTGGGGCGGTAGAAGCCCGTGGACACCGCGTTTTCAGCGGGGATGTCGAACTTTTCACACATGTCGGACAGCACTCTGGGAGTAGCGGTGGCGGTAAGCAGCAGAACCTGTTTCATGCCGAAAGTCTTACGGTACAGGGGTATCTTCAGATACTCCGGCCGGAAGTTGTGTCCCCACTCGGAGATGCAGTGGGCTTCGTCCACGGCCAGGAGGGTTACCTCCATGCGTTTCAGGTTCATCCGGAAACGTTCGTTTTTGAAGCGTTCCACAGAGACCATAAGGATCTTCAAGGTCCCGGATTGGGCCCTGTCCAGGGTGAGGTTGTACTGCTCCCGGTCCATGGTGGAATCCAGCCCGGCCGCGGCGATATTCTTCGCCTGCAGGAACTCGAGCTGGTCTTTCATCAGCGAAAGCAGGGGCGAAACCACCAGGGTCAATCCGCGCAGAAGCTGAGCGGGAAGCTGGTAGCAGAGGGATTTCCCGCCGCCTGTGGGAAAAACCGCCGCCGCCGACTGACCGGCCGACAGCAACTCCACTACCCGGCGCTGTCCGGGAAGAAAGGCGGAAAATCCGAAATGCCCGGAAAGCTCTTCTTCAAGGTTCATGATTGATTTCTAAGGCTGACTCCTGATGAGGACAACGGTGCAGATCTAAATCCTCAACCGGTGCATCTTTCTGTCGTAAATTACTTTCTCGTTTACAAAGTCGAGTTTGATACCCCACTTCTGCATGGTGGTTGCCCCGATGATCAGGTCCTCTGAAATGGTATCCAGGACCATGAACTCATCAGTAAACCGACGGGGTGCATCCTCGAGGAAAAACTCGAGTACCACCACGTAGTTAGCCGTAATAAAACCACCCGTATCGGCGGTTTCGAAAACAAGCGGTTCCGGTAAAGCCTCGAGGTGGGCAATTTGCTCAGCCGTTTCTTTCCGAATAACTGAATAGCTTGCTCCACTGTCGAATAAGCAGACTGTGGGAGTCCGGCCCCTGTTGCCGACCAGGACACACGGAAGCTCTAACAATGACATAATCAAGTTCCCCTGATTATTAATACATGGAATACGGTAGTATTGATTCATATTCTCATCATAATTTGACGCACTTCCCAGGTCAACGAGGGGGGGGGTTCACCCTGTCCCCAGTGCTTATCAGGCACTCCATGCATGCCATCTTTCCCGCACCTGTCCCCTGCTCTAATGCTCCGTCAGCGCGATTTCGGAAGGATTTCCTTCCTGCTTTCCTCGGACAGACTCATCCACATGCTCCGATCGCCCCGATGGTTCTCGAATCTGGGGGGTTTATCTCCCAACCCAGATTATAAGTTTGCCTATCAATCATTCGCCAGCCTGGCCCGCAGGCCGGTGAAGCGTTCCTGGGTGTCCGTGTTTTTGAGGGCTATAGCCAGGGCCTTCTTGGTACCGACCAGAACGACCAGACGCTTTCCCCGGGTCACAGCGGTGTAGATCAGGTTTCGCTGCAGCAGCATGTAGTGCTGGGTGAGCACGGGAATGATCACGGCGGGAAATTCGGAGCCCTGCGACTTGTGCACGGACACCGCATAGGCCAGGGTGATTTGATCCAGCTCGGTAGCCCCGTAGCCTACCCGCCGCTCCTCGTAGCGTACCTCAACCGACCGCGTTTCCATGTCGATCCTCTCCACCCGGCCGATGTCGCCGTTGAAGACCTCCTTGTCGTAGTTGTTGCGGACCTGCATCACCTTGTCCCCGGGTCGAAAACACCGCTCCCCCTGGACGAGCTCGACGCGGTTCGGGTTGAGGGCTTCCTGGAGGACCCGGTTCAGGTTGCTCACCCCAACCGGTCCCCTGTGCATCGGCGAGAGGACCTGGATCTCTTCCACCGGGTCCAACCCGAAGCGCGCAGGGATCCGCTCCCGGCAGAGCTTGAGGATCAGCCGCAGCACCTCCTCGGGATCCTCCTGCCGGATGAAGTAGAAGTCTCCCTCCTCTCGCCCGACAGGCATCAGCCCGATGTTGATCCGATGGGCGTTGACTACGATCTGGCTTGCCTCGGCCTGGCGGAACACCTCGTTCAACTCCACCACCGGTACCCGGCCCGAAGTGATGATATCCTTCAACACGCAGCCCGGTCCCACCGAGGGAAGCTGGTCCGCGTCCCCCACCAGTACCAGGGAGCTGGATGGAGGAAGAGCTTTCAGCAGGTGATACATGAGCAGGGTGTCGATCATGGACGCCTCGTCCAGGATGAGCCAGTGACACTCGAGGGGATTGCTCTGGTTTCTCCTGAACTGCCCCTCTCGGGGAGAGTACTCCAGCAGCCTGTGGATGGTTCTGGCCTCGTGACCGCCGGCTTCCTGCATCCGTTTGGCCGCCCTGCCCGTGGGCGCGGCCAGGAGAATTTTAAGACCGGCCCGCTCCAGGACAGCCAGCAGCGCCCGGAGGATCGTTGTTTTTCCCGTGCCCGGCCCTCCGGTGATTACCATTATTTCGCTCTCCAGAGCCGTACGCAGGGCCTCGAGCTGCTTCCCCGCCAGCTCGATATCCATCCGTTCCTGGATCCAGGCGACGGCCCTAACCGGATCGATCCGGCGGCTGTTTCGTGGACAAGCCTGCAGCTCGGAGAGCAGGAGGGCGATCCCGGTCTCCGCCCTGTAGAAGGCGGGCAGATACACCGCCGGGTCCACGACATTCACCGGCCTTACAGCCGGTGGAGGCTCTTCGACACCCCGCCCGGCTTGGCCGCTGGCGAGCTCTGTTTCCCTCGGGGCGGCACCGCCTGCTCGAGCCTGCAGATCTTCGGTGATCAGCTTTCCCTCCCGGTCGAGGTCCTCCACGGCGGCGCCGATGATCCCCCTGTCGATCTGCAGGAGCTTCTGGCACCGCTGGATCAGGGCGACGCGGGGATAGTAGAGGTGTCCCTCGGCGCTGCACTCCTCCAGGGTGTGCAGCACTCCCGCCTGGGCCCTGGCCGGAGAGTCCTCTGCCAAGCCCATCGCCCGGGCAATCCTGTCGGCGGTTAAGAAGCCGACCCCGAGCATATCAAGGGCCAAGCGGTAGGGATTTTCCTGGACCACGGTGATAGAGTGGTCCCCGTAGCGCTTGTAGATTTTGGCGGCCAGAGCCGGACCGGCACCGTAGGACTGGAGGAAGATCATAACCTTCCGGATTTCCCGCTGCTGCTTCCAAGCGGCCTGAAGCGCGGCGATGCGTTTCCGGCCGATCCCTTCCACTTCGGAAAGTCTCTGGGGCTGCCGGTCGAGGACCTCCAGGGTCTGCTCGCCGAAGGCCCGAACGATCCGGCCGGCCAGGCGGCCCCCGATGCCGGGAATGAGTCCCGAACTCAGGTAGCGCTCGATCCCCTCGACCGTAGCCGGAGCGTGAGATTCATACTTTTCGACGGCGAACTGCCGCCCGAAGCGGGGATGATCGGTCCAGCGGCCCTTGAGGTGAAGCCGCTCTCCCGGTACCGTAGTTGCCAGGTTCCCCACCACGGTCACCAGCTGCCCGCCGCTGCGGAGCCTCACGACGGAGTAACCGCTGTCTTCGCTGGCAAACAGGAGGTTCTCAACGACCCCCTCAAGCTCCTCGGTCATGGCTCACCCGGCTGCAGAGG
>JAGLQP010000245.1 GCA_023136785.1 Spirochaetales bacterium | reverse complement strand
ATCAGCATTTTTTACAGCCTGGCCACATTCTACAGTTCATTTCGACTGGAACCGATCGGCAAGAAACACGTCTGCGTCTGTGTAGGCACGGCCTGCCACGTACGGGGAGCCTCCAAAGTTGTCGATACCATCGAGCGGGATCTTCAGATCAAGGCCGGGGAGACTTCGAAGGACGGCAACTTCACCCTGGAGACCGTGAACTGCCTGGGCGCCTGTGCCCTGGGTCCGCTGGTCACCGTAAATGGGGAATACTTCGGAAAGATGGACCAAAAAAAGATCTTGAAACTCAGTAAAAGTCTTCGGCAGGAAGCGGCCGGTCATGAGGAGCAAGCAGAGGTATAACTATGAAGCTCTCTGAAATTGTTGAGGTTCTGCAGGCAGAGGTGTTGTACGGCGAAGATCTCGATCGAATTGAGATCAAACAGGCCTGCGGGTCGGATTTAATGAGCGACGTGCTCTGCTACAGCATGCGGGGCAGCCTGCTGCTTACGGGATTGACCAATCCTCAGGCGGTGCGTACCGCGGAGATGTCGGAGATCTCCGCAGTCTGCTTCGTCCGAGGGAAAAAACCGCCCGCTGAAACCGTGGATCTGGCTCGTAAGAACGAAATCCCCCTGCTGCTTTGTGCACATTCAATGTATTTGGCCTGCGGCAAGCTGTATTCGACGGGTGTACTCGGGTGCGATGATCGCTGCGAATAAGAACCTCCAATTCACAAAGATCCAGGAGCTGGTCTACGAGCTCAAGGTGGCTGAAGTGATGACCAAGAATCTTATCACCGTCGCCCCGGACACCAGGATGAGCGAATTGAGAGGTATCCTGCGGGACAACCGCATCTCCGGTACTCCTGTTGTTGACGGCGATCGCATGGTCGGTATTGTCAGTGTCGAAGATTTTATCACCTGGTTGATTCGGGGCGGCGTCGACTGCCCGGTCGGGCAGGTAATGTCAAGGAAGGTTCGAACCTTGTTCGCCGACGAGCCCCTGGTACACGCGGTGAGCAAACTCGAAGAGCATGGGTACGGGCGTCTTCCCGTTTTGGATCGGAGCAAAAACACGCTTCTGGGGTTGATCACAAAGGGCGACATCATCGAGGGACTGCTTCAGGAGCTGCAGATCGATTATCACGAGGAAGAGATCCATCGCTACCGGGCCAGTCATTTCTTCGAAGACATGATCGCCGACAAGATAACGATCAACTTCCACTACCATATCCATGGGAAAAAAATCGAGCAGGGCGGGGAGGTGGCCAGCGATCTGAAGCGCTCCCTCAAACGCCTCGGCATCCATCCCGACATTGTTCGGCGGGCGGCGATCGCCACCTACGAGGCGGAAATGAATGTAATCATCTACGCCGAGGAAGGAAGGGTGGATGTCAACGTAGAGCCGGATGTGATTCTGATCGAGGTGCGCGACAGGGGACAGGGTATTGCCGACGTCGCTCGCGCAGTCGAACCCGGATATTCCACGGCGCCGGATTGGGTGCGAGAGCTGGGATTCGGAGCCGGCATGGGCCTGCAAAACATCAAGAACTGCGCCCGGGACTTCGATATCACCTCGACGGTCGGGCGGGGAACGACGCTAAAGATATCTATTCCCACCGGAACAAAGGAGAAGCGATGCGCTTGAGCGAGATAGCACAAACCCTGACCCTGAAGGTTCGTTCGGCGGCGGGGCATCTCGACACGGACGTCCTGGGCGGCTATGCCAGTGATTTGATGAGCGATGTCATGGCCAACGCCGAGGAGGGGTATCTATGGGTCACGCTGCAGACCCACGCGAACATCGTGGCCGTGGCGGCGATGAAGGAGCTGGCCGGGATCATCCTGATAAACGGCAGAGAGCCGGAAAAGGAAACGGCCGAGAAGGCGGAAGAGAAGAATATCCCGATTCTGGTGAGCCGGCTTCCGGCCTTCGAGCTGATCGGCAGGCTTTACGATTTAGGTATTCCGGGGCTGCGCGCCGATGCTGAGGAGTCTTAAGGTGGATCTCCACGTCCATACCTGCCTTTCTCCCTGCGCAGAGTTGAGCATGGTGCCCCGGACAATCGCGGAACGAGCCAGGCAAACCGGATTGGACGCTGTGGGAATCTGCGACCACAATGCGGCGGCGAACGTGCAGGCGGTCTGCGAAGCAGGCAGGGAGGCGGGAATCGCTGTGATCGCCGGAATGGAGGTCACCACAGCCGAGGAGATTCACCTGTTGGCCCTGTTTGACAGCGAAGAGCAGCTGCAAGAGTTTGCCGACCTGGTAAGGAATCACCTTTCAGGCTCAAACGATCCGGAGTTTTTCGGCGACCAGATCGTCGTGGAAAAAAACGGCGATCCGGTGGCATTGGAGGAAGGTTTGCTGATAGGCGCCACAGACTTAGGCCTCAAGCGGACGGTGAAGGAGATACATCGACTCTACGGTCTGGCGATTGCCTGCCATGTGGACAGGCAAACCTTCAGCATCCTGAGCCAGTTGGGATTCATCCCGGCTGAGTTGGACTTAGACGCAGTGGAGCTGTCCCGGCACGCCGGACCCGAAGAGCATTACGAGCTTCGCAGTTTGCCCGTTGTGCGTTCTTCCGACGCTCACTTTCCCGAAGAGATCGGGAGCGCCTTCACCACGTTTTTCGTTGAAGAGGCTACGGTTGCCGAGATCGGAATGGCTCTGGCAGCAAGAGAAGGACGGAAAATTCTCAAAGTTAGGGCGCGGGATTCCTAATCGATGGAGGATTTGTCGTTGCACATATTCGATCTGATCGACAATTCAATCGCCGCCAAAGCATCCCGGGTGCACCTTGAGATCCGGGAGGACCGTCGGAGGGACCGACTGCACATACACATCGAAGACAACGGCATCGGTATGAACCGGCAGACTCTGAACAAGGCCAAGGATCCGTTCTTTTCCACAAAAAACGGCAAACCCGTGGGTCTGGGCCTGCCCCTGTTCGCCCAGGCCGCCCGGGAAAGCGGAGGTTGTATGCGGGTGGAATCACACCTAAGTCGAGGAACCAAGATCCATGCAGAGTTCGGGCTGACTCACCCCGACCGAAAACCTCTCGGGGATATCGAGAAGACTTTAACCACCCTGCAGGCCAGTCACCCGGAAATAGAGTTTTCCTGTCACTACGAAATTGTAGAGGAGGAGGGAGAAAATGAAACTCAAACCTGAGGATCTAGATAAAATCCGTGAACGGATGAAATCCACCGCTCGCTTGCGGGAGGCGGAAGGGAAAGCCAAGATCAATGTTCATCTCGGCACCTGCGGCATCGCCTCAGGGGCTCGAGAGATTCTTCACGCCTTTCTTAAACTGGTCGACGAGTCCGGCAGCGAAGATGTGATCGTCACAACATCGGGCTGTGCCGGCTTGTGCAAACGGGAACCCATGGCGACGGTCGAGATCGCCGGTCAGGCGCCTGTGAAGTATGTCGACCTTAGTCCCGACAAGGCCAAAAAAATCTTCGAGGAGCACATCAAGGGCGGTGAAATCGTCAAGGAATACGCTCTGGCTGTAGGAAGCGAGAGGTTGGGATAGATGGGCAACTTCAGATTCAATCTGCTGGTATGTGCCGGAACCGGGTGCGTATCCAACAACTCCTTCAAGGTAAAGACCGCTTTGGAGAAGGAGATCGAGAAACAAAACCTCCAAGAGGAGATCCAGGTTATCACCACCGGCTGCAACGGCTTTTGCGCCAATGGTCCGATCGTCGTGGTCAAACCTGATGACATCTTCTACCAGCTGCTCACAGAAGAGCAAATTCCCCATCTAGTGGAGGAGCACTTCCTCAAGGGCCGGCCTGTTGAAAAACTGATGTACACTCCGGCCAAAGACGAGGCGCCGATTCCGAAGATGAGCGATATCCCTTTCTTCGGCAAACAGCAGCTCATCGCCTTGGCGAATCGGGGTTTGATAGACCCGGAAAACATCGAAGAGTACATCGCCCTTGGGGGCTA
>JAGLQP010000244.1 GCA_023136785.1 Spirochaetales bacterium | reverse complement strand
CTGCGTAGGTCACAGAGAGCAGCAGCACTCCCTTGACGATGTACTGAAAGCGGATATCGAAGTCGAACAGGATGACGATGTTGATGATCAGGGTAATGGCCAGTGCCCCGCCCACGGCGCCAACCACCGAGGCCTTGCCCCCGCCCAGGAAGTTACCTCCCAACACCGCAGCCACCAGGGCGTCCATCTCCATGCCACTGCCCAGGGTCATCTGATCGGCAAAACCGATGTACCCGACACTCATGATCCCGGCGATCGCCGCCAAAACACCGTTGAAGCCGAAGGTTATCGTGATGGTCCGCTCAACGTCCACGCCCGCGAAATGGGCGGCCCTCGGGTTCAGGCCGATCAGCTCCACCTTCCTGCCCCAAACCGTCTTCCTGAGCATTACCAGCGCGACGATCGCGACCACGATGAACATGAGCACGGAGTTGGACATTTCCCCGATGAGGCTTCCCTTTATGGTGTTCACAAGCACCGCCGGCGGCACTCCCATGGGAGTGACTCCCATAACCAGACGCATCACTCCGCCCAGGATGGCTGCAGTGAACAGCGTGGCCAGGAACGACTGGACCTTGTAACGCGTCACAATGATGCCGTTGATCACCCCGATGGCGACACCGAAGGCCAGGCTGGCCAGGATGCCGTACGCCAGAGCCCCTTCCCCGAGTCTTTTCACAAAGAGCATGAAAATACCGATGGACATCTGCAGGATCGCTGCAACGGACAGATCCACGCACCCTGAGGCTATGATAAAAACCGTGCCCATCGTAACCACCCCGAGAGACGAGGCCTGCCGGAGCATCGTGTTCACGTTGTCGAAGGCAAAGAAAGTTCGGTTGTTGATGAATGCGGCGTCGCAGATGAGGAACAGAATCAGGTAGACGCTGTTGTACTGGGTGATCAGTCTTTGTGTTCGCATCCGGGGAATTACACCAGGTCCCTCAACAGCATGGAAATCAACTGAATATATCAGCATTATCGGGATCCGTCAACAGACCTATGAACAAAGGCATCTGCCCTGTGGGGTATTTCCACCCCCGAATGGGTGCGCCAGGGCGGTGCGCCGCCGCGACGCCCAGCCCGCTTCGGTGCGGAGATCGCCACCCCCAAGTAGGCGCGGCCTGACGAAGACGTCATTGGGCCGGGCGCCCTACGCAGGTCACACCTTCCCTGTAGCAAGAATCGCTTCACCGGCTCCCAGATCCTTTATGAAAATCATCCGCAGCCATTACCCTGTTATATATCAATGTGAGAGATCAGCTATCTCTTCAACTCGCCCCGGTCACGAAAAGGGTGTACCAGCTGCGCGGAATCAACGTCCTCCAGCTTCAGTTCAATTTGTGTGATTATATCAATATTCTATTGTCAAACTTGGGAAGTATATGGTTTACCAGATGTGCCCGTCTGTGGCCTGCCTGGGCCTCCGAGAATCGACGACCCTTTGCGAGTTGGCGTATAATCCACGAGCACTTGTTCCAAACGAAAAAATCTGAAGCGAAATCTTTGAGCTTAATTCGTACCTTAGAGTTGTCCTTCGAGTACTCCTCGACGTAGCCCATCAGCATACTGCTCTGTCTTTCGCGGCGAGGAAAGCGGGATGTCAGTTTTTCGGTAAATTCGCCTTCCATCCTGATCGAAAAAGTAGAAACTCCAGACTGTATCGCCTTTCCGTTTATACAGCCTTGGCCTGCGTCTCATAATGATATTTTTGTTGATTGTCAAGGATTCATCGAAAACAAAGACTCTCTGTTAAGGAGTCGCAATAAAATAACTTTTTATATAATAATAAATTAAAGAAAAATTACTTTTGCCCCAGAGACGACTCGAACGTCCGACCTACGGTTTAGGAAACCGTTGCTCTATCCTGCTGAGCTACTAGGGCCACAACAACCGGCCTTAAAACCAGTCTTCACTATATATAGCGATTCCCCTTCGGCATGTCAATTACGACAAACTTTCCCGGCCGCACAGGCCGTGGCCGCAAAACCAGAGGTTGCATTGCAAAGATTTGCCCTTTACTATGGGGTGAATGAGTTTAGTCCGGGCGAACGCCTCTATTTTCGCTATCATAATTCTTGCCCTGGCTATCGGCGGTTTTGTCGGCTGCGGCCGCGCCGAAAGGGCTCTAGGGTATGCGGAGGAACCGGCTGAGCTTGCCAAGGAACCGGCCCGGGACGCTTCTGCACCTCTTGCGAGCAAGGCCACGGCTGGTACCGAGCTTGCTGCCGCATTAGCCGAAGAAGGCCAGGACCTCCTAGCCTCCGTGTCGGCCCCCGAAAAGCCTGTGGAGCGAAAACGCATCTACAGCGGCTTCTGCCGTTTGATCGTCGATGAGGTCGAAGAGGCCAAGGCTGATCTCACCCGTTTTATAGAACAGAACGGCGGCTACGTGGAGAGTGCATTTCAGAATACCATTGTCCTGAGGGTTCCTGCTCCCCGCTTTCGTGAGCTATTCGAGGAGATTCTCGACAAGGGGGATCTGCTATACAAATCCATCGAGACCTTCGATGTCAGTGATTATTTTCGCGACCAGGAAACCCGCCTGCTCATCGCCGAGAAAGCACGCGGGCGGCTATACACATTGCTCGAGAGGACCGATAACGTCGAGGAGAAGCTGGCGATCCTGCGGGAGATCAAGCGCCTCAGTGAGGAAATCGAAGGGATTCGTTTACGCCTCGAGAATTTGGAACGACAGATCGCTTTCTCCCGCATCACTGTGGAGTTGATTCCCCGCCTACCGATCGGGGAACTGAGCAAAGCTGACATTCCCTTCCCTTGGATCGCGTCCTTGGAACCTGTGTACGGCAGTCTGCCGAGACTGCGGGGTCGGGCGAGCTTGTCTCTGGGGGAAGACTTTGCCGTTCTGGAAAAGCGGCGTTCCTACCGAGCCGAGAGCTCGGACGGGACCCGTCTTCGCATCGGCAGCACGAAAAACGAGCCTCGCGGGGATGAAGAGTTCTGGCAGCAAGCCCTGCTTTATCATCTCAAAGCCTACTATAAAACTGCAAACCCTCTTGAGATCGGCTCACTGAGAGGTGTTTTGTTCACCAGCAAAGACAGGAACCCCTACGCCTACCTGGTCGCTGTTCGGATCAGGGGCGGCAGACTCTACGTGCTGGAGGTCTTCTTTCCCGATCTCGAAGCCAGAGACAGGCATCTTGATGACATCCAGGAAGCGATGCTGTCCTTTGAGGTGAAGCCGTGGCTGTGGTAAGAACATTAATCCTGACCGCGATTGTTTTGACCGGCTTGACCCAGACGGTGGAGGGAGAAAACTATCTCTACCAGAACATCGAGGCGACCGTCCTGGTTGTCGACCCGGATCAAGCCGCGGACTCTCTCGAACTGTGGGTAGAACAGACCGGCGGGTACACTCTCTTGAAATCCAGCGATCAGGTGATTTTACGCCTGCCCTTCGAAAGCATTCCCCAACTGCGGACCAAGTTGGATGATCTGTCCGAAGACATCCTTGAGATATCCCCTCAGAGCCAGGACCTCCGGGAGCAAATCCTCGAGGCTCAGGCCAAGATCAACAGCCGGGAAGAGGTCTTAAGACAGAGTCTTGCACTCCTCGACCAGGCGGATGTCCAGGGAACCCTGGCCATCGAGAAGGAGATCCTGACTCTGATCGATGAGATCGAACAGCTCAAAGGAGCTCTGCAGAAACTGAATATCGACCGGACCTTCTCCCGGGCCGAGATCTCCCTCCGGTATTTGGAGCAGACTTTACCGGAGAACATCCCTTCTTCCTTCGACTGGATTAACAGCGTGGATTTCTACTCGTTCATAAATCAGGGACTTACCAGGGAGGGCAGATAGGATGAAACGATTTCTGCTTCCCCTGGCGATCGTCTCTCTCTTTTTCACAGTTTCCTGCACCCGGCTTTCCGTGACGCCTCCCGAAGGGTTCGCCGAGCTCAAAGGCCGAAGCACCTATCGGGCGGTCAGTCC
>JAGLQP010000243.1 GCA_023136785.1 Spirochaetales bacterium | reverse complement strand
AAGTTGTATGATTTGGGTATAGGGCTCTGGAGTAAGAGAATTGAAACGAGCGAAAGACTAGGAGTTGGAGGCCTTGTGGGAATGTGGGAAACTCTGCGTGATGGAACCGGGGTTTGGAGTTTGGGGTAGCATAATCAGGTTTATTGGGATGTCCAAGCGCAGAACCAGAGTTTTCCAAGGGATTGTTGAAAACTCCTTCGGAAAGAGCTTTGAAGGGGAGAGGAGGGAAGGTGCTGCGAAGGAGTTTTCAAAGCGATTGAGGGAAAACGGTGGGAACCCGTGTGGGTATTTCCCGGATACATGGAGGCAAACAGATAAGGGTTTCCCCCGTTTTTCCACATGAGCGTCAATTCCGTCATTTCCACAAGGCGGGTTCTGAACAGGGAGTTGAAAAAAATCGGATTCCTCGATTTCCTTAACAATTATCACAAAAAGAAAGGAAAGAGGAATCCGATGGCTGAGCTCCAAATAGAACTCAAGCTTAGCTTACAGATACCAGAAAATGGGCTAAGCATCAATAACGTATTGCATCAGTTGAGGAAGTTCATGGCACAGCTGTTTTTCGCCATCTTAGAAGCGATCTTTTCGGCTGTAGAATACAGAGCGATCGAGGTACTACAAGCAGCCTTTCCCGGCCGCTATGTGAGAAATGGTCTGCGGGCCAAGCCTCGGCAAATACGCACAGCTTATGGGCTGTTTAGATATCGATTGGCCAGAGTGTTGGATAAAGAGAGGAAGAAAACCTTTAGCCCTCTGTCGCAGGCTATGGGGCTACCTGCATACCGACGGAATATGGAGGACAGCGCTGAAGGGGGGATTGGGCTTGTTTGTCATCTGTCCTACGGAAAGAGCGTGAAGGAGATCGACCGAATTCTGGGCACGGAGATGAGCAAAAGCGCCTTACACAGGGAAGTTCAACGCTTTGGGCAGGAAATATGCCGTTGGCCGGATATGAAAAAGATCCCCTATCGCTACCTCATGGTGGATGGAACGAAGGTGCGCCTACAAGAAACCGATGATAAGGGCCACGGCAAGAAAGTTGAGATGCGCTTTCGCGTTGGCTTCAGTAGGGGAGAAGCAGAAGTTTGATCTTGTGGGGATCTGGATTGATCAATCATGGAAGCAGATCCGCTCAGATCTGGGCAACCGGCTGACTTATGGGAATCTGGAGGTGCTGTTTTCGGATGGCGGAGCCGGGATCGAGGAGAACTTTTTAGAGCCCGGAATGCGCCACCAGAGATGCATCTGGCATGGGAAACGAGATTTCCCTTACGTACTGTACGGCGATCAGTTGAAGAAAACGCAACAGGAGCCCCTCAAGGGGAAACTGAAATCCATCCCGCTCATGAATCTGACCCAGGCCGGTTTAGAGCGACTCGGTCCCGATGATTTCCCGAAAGTGGAACAACTGGCAGAAAAGACCAAACAAGGCTTTGAGCAACTGCTTGAGGCCCTTCCCGAAGAGAAATATCCACGAGCCAGAGCGTATATCAAGAATCTTGCCAAGGATGTTACAACCTTCTTTGAGTTCTGGTTTGAAAACCAAGTCTGGATTCCTTTGACCACCAATGCGGTTGAAAATGCTTTCAGCCAGGTGAAGAACCGAATCTGGGCTGTGGGCAAACGCTGGAGCGAATCGGGACTTATGAACTGGCTGAAAGTAGTTGTGCATAAAGTGTTCTATCCCGACTCTTGGGATGAACTTTGGGCCAAATATCTGGGTTTGGATTCAGAGCTGAAGATAAATCTATTGCAGGTTCGCTATCAGTGGATATAGTCCATCATACAACTTTGGGACAACGTCTAACTTTCTGATGGCCGGACTACTACAATCCCGTATCATGGAGGGAGGGTGCCGGCCCGGACTATACCAAGAGAGATATTGCGGGAAATTGATATCACCGTCGATGAATACAACAAGATACTGGATGAGATATAGTTACGTTCCAAAGGGATTACGGTGGCGGTAAAGGAAAACGAGATTTAGAATTCGCTCTGATAGCTCTGAGGCCAATAAGGTAGGTCGTATTGTTTTCGCTAAGGTGCGTAACCTTAGGCGACATTGGGCTGTTTGCTTGTCAAACGAATGCATGAGCTGCATAATGTCCGCGTAGCAATTCATAACTTTGGCTGCGAATAGTACGCGATTTACATTGGTCAAAAGGTATTATTGCAGAGGTACAAACCGGTGTTCCTTCCAAATGGCAGTGAAGCAAGAATTGATCCAGCAAAACTGCGTGAGTATCTTCTCTCCTCATCTCACCCAATAGGTCGATTTAAACATCCTTTCTTCGCCGGGTTGGGATATTCCAAAGAACGATGGCAGCGACTTGAGACGGATTTACTGGAACTCGCTGCTACTGGAGTAGCTCGATTTGGGCAAAGCACAGAATATGGTCAGAAGTATGCGGTTCGTGGTATATTGAAAGGACCATCGGGAAAGACGGCAGGGGTAGTAAGCGTTTGGATTATCCTTGAGAATGAAGATATACCAAGATTTGTAACCGCCTTCCCAGGAGGCAAACGATGAGATTTAAAGTACTTGACACAGTCGTATTGGCTACCGATCTACCCGAACATGGGTTACGGCAAGGCGATCTAGGAGCAGTGGTTCAAGTATACGAGCCTGATGGAGTAGAAGTAGAATTTGTCACTGCTTCAGGGAGGACAGAAGCTCTTGTCACTCTCAAAGTCAGCAACGTACGCCCGGTAGTTGATAATGATTTAGTGGCTGTACGTCCATACAGTCGATCTGCGTGAAAAACGTATTTTAAGATAGCCCGCAACCGGACATATTGGCCAACCTGCACTCCTTAGGGGAAATAACTACATTTCATGCTCACCATCTGGGGCGGTCTGCCCACTATACTGTAGACTGTTCGAACTAATCGGAACGGGTGATCAGCCGCTGCCAGGTTGGATCGAATTCCGTTTCGGGAGGCGACCTGTTGTAATAGGGTGATCGGTCATTCTTCCGATCCTCTTTCGTGCAGCAGGAGGATGCGGAAAAGGGATCAAGACGATCTGCTTGCTGCCGCGCCCAAATGAGCCACTCCTCTAACGAGCTTCGCGGCACGATGTCTCCTGCGGACTTCTCCACAGCGTCTTCGACAGCCTGTACGTACGCACGGATCTGTTGGCTCCTATGCCAGCAGATGGCCTCTATGAACAATCCCCAGACCTTGCGTTCTTCGGCCTCTTTCAGTCGTTGTCGCTCCAGGCGCCGGCGTTCTTCCTCCTCTAATCCCCTTCCCATCGTTCACGTTGGATCCTGTGTTCCCGCTCAGCTATTGCGGGACAGGCAGCGGGATTACCTACTGTCTAGGGAGATTTGTCTCGAGTCTGGCCGAGAGCAGCCTGAGTCGCCTCTTCGAGCGCCGGCCGAATCTTCCGATCGACCACGGTAGCGCATGTCTCGTTGAGTTTTTTCCAGCGTTTTTCAAACTGGGAGCGAGACGAGGCGGCGTCCGGCTGATCCTCTCCGCCAAAGCCCAGCCAGGTAGGATCGACGGAAAGATCGATGTCCTCGGAGAATCTCTTGATGACACCGAATACTTTGGACAGGGATGTGCCGCCTTTGAAGACGAATTTATCGGCAATTGAGGGGGTCGAGAAGACAAGGTGAAGCGAAAAACAAACCCAGAAATCTTTCTCCACGATGAGACGCGTCAGGCTGCGCCGGTTAGCGACTTCCTGAAAGTAAGGGATGCGTTCGTCGAGTGGGAGTCTGGCAAACTCAAGCACGGCGATCCTCCGCGATAGCGCCGATGATCCGATGCATCCACCCGGGGGCGTAGATCCGATCCCGTTTCAACTGAGCCTTGTCGCTCGCGTTAAGTGTCTGCCGTAGGTGCATGATGTGCTGTTCACCGATCTCCTTAGCACCGAGATGCCGGAGGGCCTGGATGACCGTACCACTGATCCGGCCCGCTGTCGCCATGTTTCGAGTGGTCGT
>JAGLQP010000242.1 GCA_023136785.1 Spirochaetales bacterium | reverse complement strand
AGGGTTTCTCGGGAGCTGTTCCGGGATATCCCGGACCGGGTGTTCCTGAGCTATTACGTGTCGGACAAGCTGAAGTCTCTCTACGCCTTCCCGTTTCAGATCGAGGACCTGCTGTACGAGTATGCCGCCTCCTCGAGGGGCAGCATCAAGGTCGAGGTCCTCGATCCCATAAAGGCCGGTGAGCTGAGCCGGGCGGAGAGCTTGGGTGTGTTTACACAGCAGATAGAGGTGATCGAGCAGGACGAGAGGAGTTTTGCCCAGGTTTATACGGGGATCGTGATCCAATATCTCGATCGCTACGAAACAATACCGGTGGTATCTCAGGTGGAGACTCTGGAATACGATCTGACCTCGCGAATCCGCAAAATCGTCACCGAAGAGGAACGTTCCGTTGGCATATTGACCGGAGACGCGGCACGGCAGATCCAGACGGATTTCAACACCCTGATAGCCGGCCTGTCGGCGGATTTCGACATCCGGGAGATCGGAAGGGGAGAGGACATACCGGAGGACATCGATGTTCTGTTCGTTCTTGGCGGGCGTGACCTGGACGCCTTTGATCTGTTCCCCATCGATCAGTACGTGATGCGAGGCGGGCGGGTTCTGTTTGCCGTAGAGGGCATGGATCTGGATTTGATGCGGGGAATCATTCCCCGAAAACTAGAAAACACGGAGATCTTATCGATGCTCGAGCACTACGGTGTGGAGGTGAAACAGGCATTCGTGTTGGACAAGTATTCCAAGAACTTCCGGATTCCCAGGCAGGTATTCGGGCAGATCATGTGGGAGGTGATGGACAAATATCCGTACTGGATCACCGTGGCCAACCAGTTCGTGTCGAAGGAGAACCCGATCACGGCTCGATTCCAAGGTTTGGATCTCCTGTGGGCAAGTCCCCTCGAGATCATCGAACGGCCGGGAATCGAAGCGGAAGTCCTTCTCAACACGACCCCGGAGGCCTGGATTCAGGATCAGGAGCCCTTTGAAACCAGCCCTCAACGAGCCGCGATGCTCGAGTTCATGGGTCATGACAGTGAAGGGCAGTATCCCCTGGCCATTGCTCTACGGGGATCCTTCTCCAGCTATTTCGCGGATCGGCGGATTCCCGTCAGGGAGGGGGAGGAGCGGGAATGGAACGAGGTAGAGGAGCGGGGAAGCGAGACTCGACTGATTGTAATCGGAGACGCCGACTTTGCCAGTGAGCTGTATCAGTACAGCGGCGGCAACTACAACCCCGAGTTTCTGGCCAATACGGCTGAATGGCTCAGCAATTCCGAGGATCTCCTCGAGATCAAGACCAGAGTGGCCCGGGATACGCGGCTGAACAAGATCCAGGAGCCGGAGGCGCGCCTGCGGGCCGCTCTGTTTACTCAAGTGTTCAATCTGATTGTCGTTCCTCTATCAGTTGTTGTTTTCGGCATCCTCCGCCTCGTCTTTAGACGGCGCAGGGCTGCGATCCGGGCACAGGAGGGTTAGGTCATGGCAGTTTTATCATTTCGGCGTAAGGTACTGATTCTTGGCGCGATTATCGCCGTGCTCGCAACGGCGTACGTCCTGGGTTTGGTGTTTTCCCCCGCCAGAATGGGAAGGAGAGAGGCGGAAACTCCGCTGCTTCCTGACTTCAATCGTGACCAGCGGGACCTGGCCGCCGCTGTCGAGCTCAGCGGCGAAGAGGGAAGCCTGAAGCTGGTCAAGAAGGGGGAGTCCTGGGTATTGCCCGGAGGCGCTCGGGAGTATCCGGCGTCCCGGTCACGGATCGACGCCTTTTTTCAGTTTTTGGCAGAGATGAAACGCACCCGGGTGGTCACCGACAATCCCGAAACCTGGCCGGATTTCGGGGTCGGCGACGAAGCACGTCGGCGGATCCGGCTGCTCGACGAGGCGGGGAATATTCTGACTGACATCATCATCGGCAAAGCCGCCACAGGCGGTGGTGACGATTATGTTCGACTTGGGGAGAGCAACGAAGTCGTGCTGTCAAACCGCAGCTTTAATTACTACTTTAACGTGGATGACAAATTCTGGTCCTACTTGAGGATCTTTCCCGAAGACCTGGAAGGACAGAGTCTCATGCGCATATCCGTCGACAGCGAAGTGATCTTTCAAGAAGACAGTCCCGGGCCTCTCGACTATACCCTTGTCCTCGATGCGGAACAGCGGAGCCTCTGGCGTGTCGCCGGTCAGCCCCAGCTGCCGCTGGACAATGCCGAGGTCGATCTTCTGACCAACAATTTGACCAATCTGGAGGCAGCGGAGTTTGCTGCTGCGGTCGACCGTGCAGAAGCAGGACTGACGGATCCAGCTGCACGGATTCTGCTGTCTACCCAGGATGACAAAGATTTTCGACTCCTTATCGGCGGGACCGCCGGGGAGGCTCAGCTGTACGTTGCTCTGGAAGAAGGGCCCTATATCTACAAAGTGTCGGAGTGGCGCCTGAAGGGGATTCTCAAATCGGTAGATGATCTGCTGGAGGAGCAGTCGCAGGAATAGGCACGTCCCGACTATCGTCTGGGTTTGCCGGCGGTGTGTGCCGCGGCAATCGCGCTTCGGTACTTGTTCGGGTCCGCTCGAAACCCGATGATCCGGCCGCCCTGGCCGCCCCCGGCGGATTCAGCCTGTTTCAGTGCCTGGCTGACCTCAGTGAGCAGTCTGTTCGGGCTTATCAATCGTCCGTTGCGCGCACTCAAACCGATGGAGATGTTGACCGGGCTGGACCAGGAACCCGAACGAAGTCTGTTTTGAAAACTGCGGGCTTCCTGCAGAGACTGATCCAGGTCCTTGTCGGGTAATATTACCGCTGCGGCTCGAGAGTCGTACTCGAAGGCCAGATCCCGGAAGGGAAACGCTTCAAGGATGTGCTTCCCCAGCACTTTGAGATTGTGTCTGTCCAGCTCAGGGGAACCGATAAGGAACAGGGACAGGTCCTGATCCGAGGCGGCAGCCCTTTCGAGCTCCGAGCCAAGACGCTGGGCCAGATGCTCGTTCCAGCCCAAGCCCGTTTCCGGAGAAAACAACCCCGCTGCAGCATGGGATGGGGTCTCTTCGGGATCTCGAGTCCGTGCCGCCGGCGTCGGTCTGGAGCGCCTAGGTTTTGAAGCCGTCTCAGGATCCCTACTGGTGGCAGCAGCCAGCAGGAACACTGTGGCGATCAGCAAGTAGACGAGAACGATGTAGAAGATTTCTCGAAGGATTGGATAACTTTCAGTTTTTCCCAGATCCTGAAAGATTCCGTCGATATACAGATCCTTCCGGATTCCCGGACTGAACAACAGGGTGATGGGGCTTTCGTACAAGGGGCGAAGCGTGTATTCAGGGGCCCCGTTCCAGGAGGCAGAACCCGCCGCGGTGGGCGCTTCGACCAGGTAGCGCTGATCTTTGGATATCAGATATAAGATGCCCTCGCGAGAGGAGTAGATGGCAAGAAGGAGGAGGCGATCGGTGGTCAGGAATTCCTGCCTCATGGTGGTCTTGAAATACTCGGCGTTGAAATCTCCCTCGGCCAGGTATACCGAGAGGGCGGAGATTCTCAAGTCTTCCAAGTTCTCTGTGGATTTTTCCCGGTTTCCGTCGATTGTTATTTTTAGACGAAAGGCTGTGAACATGAGGATAAATAGCAGAAATACAATACTTATTGTATAATAGAAATTGAGGATCCGCTGATTCATCTTACTATTATTATAGGCAAATCGATGGCACAAGTATACCTTTTTTGAGGTAAGGAGATACAGGATGAAGGTACGTCCCCGAAGTCTTCCTCCCGGCTGGTATCCCGGAGGGCGGAGTCAGACGATTCTGGAAATCGAGGAGTTTAGCCGCTCCTTCGAAAAACCGGAGAAACCCGCAGTCGCCGGTATAGCCCCTCATGCCGGCTGGAGTTTTTCCGGCTCGATTGCCTGCCACGTGTTCCAAAGCATTCCCAGAGACACCGATACAGTTGTTGTGGTCGGTGGACACCTCTCGCCTCATTCGGGTCTGC
>JAGLQP010000241.1 GCA_023136785.1 Spirochaetales bacterium | reverse complement strand
TCAGGGCTTGAGCCTTCTCGATACCTTCGAGCTGGACCCGGGCAGCGTTGAGGTGGCAACCCTACGCCCATGGCTGGTCATCGAGAAAAACCCGCTGTTGCGTGAGCTAAAGCTCTGCTTGAAAAGTCGCAACATAAGTGTTCAGGAGGTCGACGAGCTTCTGCCCTACAAGAACTCCCTCTTTCTGTGGAAACTCCTGTCTCTGCCGGTAGCTATGTGTCATTCCACCCTTAAACATTTCCTATCCTACCGGGAAGGCCGGGAGATCGCTGCCCGCGTCCTGGATGAAGGCATGGGGGTGTTCGCCCGCAAGGCGATGGAGCTGAAGAAACTTCCGATTATGGATCCTCGAGATCTGCTGCAAAAACTGGAGAAGAAGCCCGAGGAGTTCGACAGGGTTCGAGATCTTCCGGACAGGTCTTTCCCATCGGCCCTTCAGCACGTCCTCTTGGGCGAGGGTAGTGTTGCTCGAGGGTTCAACGACAGATTGATCCGCATGTCATCACAGACGGGGGTGGATCCCAAGTGGAACTGGAGTCTAACCCGGAAGTTGAGCCGGGTGCTCCGAGTCGGGTTCTACAGGGATCCTGTTGACCTATACAATGCCATAGGCTGAAGCGGAGGAACAGTAATGCAGACGAGTTTTGCCGGGCGGGTAGCGGAGGCGGTGCGATCGATCCCTTCGGAAAAGATCGGGAAACCCACGGTAGGGTTGATCCTGGGCTCCGGTCTCGGTTCCTTCGTCGAGACTGTGGAGGGAACGGACATTCCGTACAACGAAATACGGGAGTTCCCGGTCCCGACGGTGGAAGGACACGCCGGGTTTTTGCGTATAGCCCCCTCCTTTGCGGTAATGGCCGGTCGTTTCCACTACTACGAGGGGTGGAGTATGGACGATATTGTTCTTCCCGTATTCCTTCTGTATTCTCTCGGTGTCCGAACCTTGATCGTAACCAACGCCGCCGGGGGGATCAGGCGTAGCTTCTCCGCCGGCGAGCTCGTGTTGATCAAGGATCACATCAACCTGCTAGGCGAAAATCCTCTGCGCGGTCCAAATCCGCAAGGCTTCGGCCCCCGCTTTCCCGACATGTCGGAGAGCTATTCCAAGAAGCTGCGCGCTCTGGCCCAGGAGGTTGCCGCGGGTCAGGGGGGAGGAGGGAATCTGCAGGAGGGAGTGTATGCCGCCTTCGCCGGTCCAACCTATGAGACTCCGGCGGAGGTAGAGATGGCGGAACGGATGGGAGCCGATCTGGTGGGCATGTCGACGGTGCCCGAGGTGATCGCTGCCAGGTACCTCGGCATGGAGGTTCTCGGCGTGTCGATGGTTACCAACATGGCTGCCGGGATTCTGGACAAGCCTTTGAGCCATCAGGAGGTGATGGAGACGGCTGCTCAGGTTGTACCCGGACTCTCAAGGTTGCTGCGGGGAATTCTTTCCAGAATTGCCCCTTCCTGAAGGCATGCAGATAGAGCAACGATTTACCCCCGAGGCACTCCGACAGTTGCGGGGTGCAATCGAGGAGGCCTTCGGAAATGAAGTTCTGGTTGCGGGCCGTCTTGACCAGGATCGCCGCGTCGCTTCGGTAACCGTTGGTGCACGGGGAACGGTCCAGGCGGTATTGGCACTGCGGCCCTATCTCGACAGCGGCGATGTGGTGATTCACAACCACCCCTCAGGAAACCTGGAACCCAGTGCCGCGGATTTCCGAATTGCCTCGCAGCTGGGCGACCAGGGAATCGGTTTCTACATCGTTGACAACACCGTCGAACAGCTGTACGCCGTTGCCGAACCTATCAGTCTCAGAGAGATATCGCCCTTGAACACGAAAAGTCTCGCGGGACACCTCGAGCCGGGGGGGCGCCTAAGCCGGATCTACCCGGGGTATGAACCCCGGGAGGCTCAAGGGAGGATGCTCGAGTTTGTCTGCCGTGGCTTCAATCTCAGCGACCTACGCATCGCCGAAGCCGGAACAGGGGTCGGTAAGTCTCTGGCTTATCTGATTCCCGCCTTCCAATGGGTTCTATCGAATGATGAGCGGGTGGTTATCTCCACCGCAACGATAAATCTCCAGCAGCAGCTGGTGGAAAAAGATATCCCTATGGTCAGCAAGATCTTCGGTCAGGATCCTGGGTATACCCTGGTCAAGGGAAGGGGAAACTATCTGTGTCTTACCAGAGTCCAGGAAGCCCTGGAGGAGTTGACTCTGTTCGATGAGGATGATGAGGAGCTGAAAGCTATTCGCAACTGGTCCCTCAGCACGGCTACGGGGAGTCGCAGCGAGCTTCCCTTCTATCCAAGTGACGAGCTCTGGTCTCGGGTTTGTTCCGAGGCGGATGCCTGCCACGGGCTGCGATGTTCAAACAGGGAGGGTTGTTTTGTTCTCAAGGCCAGAAAAGAGGCGGCTGCCTGCCGGCTCCTGGTCGCCAATCATCACCTCTTGTTCTCAGATCTATCCCTTCGTTTGTCCGGATTGGGTTTCGATTCCGCCGCGGTGTTGCCCCCCTTTCAGCGCATCATCTTCGATGAAGCCCATAATATTGAAAAGAGCGCGACCTCCTACTTCTCCGAATCCTTTACCCGCTTCCAGGTGGTTAAGTACCTCGGCAGGCTGTACAGAGAGAGGAAGGGCAAAAGAACCGGATTGTTACTCGCACTGGAGAGAGTGTTCGGACGAAGTGAATTAGTCGCGGAGTTGCGAAACCTTATCGGAGCTTTGGCGGACAAGATGAATCTTCTCGATGTTACCGCCCGGGAGTATCTCGGCGCACGGAGCACATCTCGTCTGGCAGCCCGCAACCCCGAACCCAGCCTGGCCGAAATGCTGCTCGAGCCTATGAACGACGTGGCGGTTTCGATTCTCCTGTTGCAGGCATGCTTCGAGAGACTGGTTGACGGGCGCGAGGAGGATGGGGAAGAAAGTTACCTGGTCTTCGAGAGCAAACTGCAGATGCGGCGGCTGGCGAGGGTGGCGGAGATCTGTCAACGATTCTTGCGCTACCGTGACAACCGGGAAGAGATCTACTGGTTGGAATCCCGCAAAAGTTATCGGGGTGAAGCCTACATCCGCTTTGTGATAACTCCGTTGGATATTTCATCGGTCATGAAGGATGCGGTGTACGATCCATATTCGACCGTTGTATTCACCTCGGCCACACTCACCGTCGATCATCGATTCGACTACTGGAAAAACCGGCTCGGATTCGCTTCTGTTACCCACAGGGACAGTGCCGAGGAGGTTTTCCCTTCTCCCTTCGACTATGAAAATCGGGTATTCCTCGGTATTCCTAAGGAAGCCCCGGAGCCGGACCAGGAGGAGTTTCCGCAATTTTTAGCGGAATTTGTACGGGAGGGGTTGCTGATTTCGGAGGGGCGGGGGCTGGTCCTTTTTACCTCCTATTCCCTGCTCGACACCACCTTCGCGAGGACTCAGGCTGCGCTGGCCGAGGCGGGCATCCAGGTGATGCGGCAGGGGGAGGACGAGCGGTACCGGCTGTTGAACCGTTTCCGGGACAATACGGGCAGTGTTCTGTTTGCCACAGATTCTTTCTGGGAGGGGATCGATGCTCCTGGAAAGGCTTTGGAGGTGGTTGTTTTGACCCGCCTTCCCTTCCGGGTTCCCACGGATCCCATCCTCGAAGCACGAGCGGAAGCCTTGGAGGAACGGGGACTCAACGCTTTTTGGGAGCTTGCTCTGCCCGACGCGATCATCCGTCTGCGACAGGGCTTCGGACGGCTCATGCGCAGGCGTGATGACAGCGGGGCCGTACTCATCCTCGATTCGAGGATTGTTCGAAAGCAGTACGGACGCTTTTTCCTGTCTTCCCTGCCCCATACCCGGACGGTTATTTCCTCGACCCAGGGAGTGCTCCAGGCTTTTGAGGATTTTATCGTGTCTATGCGAAAAAATGAGGAGCCCTCCTCATAGGAGAGGACTCCTCATTGTTCTTTAGTACTCAGATCGCTCTATCTTGGTTTATT
>JAGLQP010000240.1 GCA_023136785.1 Spirochaetales bacterium | reverse complement strand
CTTCGAAGCGCATTTTGTATCCGATGATATCGGGGATGCTCGTGCCCTGCTGCCGGGCGATGAACCCGGAAACGGATACCGCGGCGATCCGGCGGGGTTGGGTGACCCCGATAACCTTGTTCCGGCCGTAGCCGGCCTCCAGGAGGATCTGGGGGATCTGGGTTGTCTTGCCGCTGCCGGTCGGGCTTTCGACCACGATGACCTGGTGGTCGTCCAGGGCGTTGAGTACACGCTGTTTTTGTTGATAGACAGGAAGCTGTAAAGGGTCCACGATTATTTTAGAAGTTCTGAAGCCTTGTCCAGCAGGCCTTCGAAGCTGAGGGCTTCGTAGTTCTGCCGGGTGCGTAGGTCTCGCAGGTTATACTCGTTTCGCCCCTTTTCGTTTTCACCGTGGAAAATGGCCAGGGGAATGCCCCGTTTCTCCGCGTACTTCAGCTGTGCTTTGAGTTTTTTCTCGCTGGGATAGATCTCTGCGGAAAGTCCGTTTTCCCGTAGAGATTTGCTGAGTTTGTGATAGACCCCCAGCAGCGGTTCATCGAGGAAAACAACCAGGATATCCGGAGCGGTCTTTGCCGAGCTTGAAACCCCCAGGTCTTCGAGGGCAGATACAAGACGGTCCAGCCCGATGGAAGCCCCGACGCCGGGAAGTTTCTCCTTCGTGTAAAGCGAGGCGAGGTCGTTGTAGCGGCCCCCTGAACAGACCGACCCGATATCGGGAACCCGATCGAGGAAAGTTTCGAAAACCACTCCGGTGTAGTAATCCAGACCGCGGGTGATAGAAGGATCGAGGAGAAGAACAGAATCCAGCTCGCAGGGCTCAATGCACTGCAGGATGCTCTCCAGCCTGGCCACGGCCTGACTGCCCTTCGGAAGGGCGGAACACAGTTTGTTCAGAGTTTCCCGATTCGTTGCCTCTGTGGTGATAAAGCCAAGGATTTCCCGAGCCCGCTGTTTGCCGCTTATCTCGACCAGTTGAGCTTCTACCTCCCGAGCCCCGATTTTTTTCAACTTGTCTATAGCCTGAAGGACGGGCAGATAAACTCCTGCCAACCCCATGTTCTCCAGCAGTTCGTTGAACAGCTGCCTGTGGGAAAAGTGAACATGGAACGCCCGGATCTTGAGACTCACCATGCTTTCTGCCATGATCGTCATGATTTCGAAATCCGCCGAGCTTGAGTCGACACCCACGATGTCAAAATCGATCTGGATGAACTCTCTATAGCGGCCCCGTTGGGTGTTCTCCCCCCGCCAGACTTTCCCCATGTGATAACGCTTGAAGGGCAGGGGGAGTTCATGATAGTGGGCGGCCATGAAACGGGCAAAAGGCACCGTCAAATCGAAACGCAAGGCGACGTGCCGCTGTCCGTGGTCGAGGAAGCGGTAGACCTGTTTGTCCGTTTCCCCCCCGCCTTTGCCCAACAGTATTTCCGCGTATTCCATGGCCGGTGTGTCTATAGGAACCAAGCCAAAGGAGCGGAACACCCGGGTGAGTTCCTGCTGAATTTCTAATTTCCTGGACTCCGTCTCCGGAAGGGAATCCCGGAAACCCCGCAGTGTTCTGGGTTCGATGATCTCTGCCATGATTGCTGTTAAAAAGTATCCTTATCGCTTCACTTTCTGTCAAGGTTCTGGGGCGCGCTACATGGGCATACCAAAGCTTGACGGAACGCGTACAATCACTACAATAGGGAGCACTTCATGCTCATTCGCTACGGCACCTCTCCTGAGGGAAAACCAGTCAAGAAGGCGGAAGTGTATACCGCTGAAGATCATCACATCGATCCTGCTCTGATCGACGTGGACGCCCGCAAGATCTTGCGTCGGCTTCGCAGAGAGGGGTTCAAGGCATTCATCGTGGGGGGGGCCGTGCGGGATCTGCTTACCGGTCTGAAGCCGAAGGATTTCGATATTGCCACCGACGCTTTCCCCCGCCGAATCCGCAAGATCTTTCGCAACTCCAGGGTCATAGGCCGACGGTTTCGATTGGTACATATTTATGCCCAACGGGATGGGAAGCAAAAAATTCTCGAAGTGAGCACATTCCGCTCGAGCCAAAGCGAAGAACCTCGCCGCGGGGGGAAGCAAAAACAGAAGAGCGACAACATCTACGGCCGAATGGAAGAAGATGTCTGGCGTCGTGATTTCACTTTGAATGCTCTGTACTACTGCCCTCAGCGTCGGATCATCATAGACTTTGTCGGCGGCTACAGAGACATTCAGCAAGGAAAGATCTGTACGCTCATTCCCCCCGACGCTTCTTTTGGAGAGGATCCTGTACGGATGATCAGGGGAATCAAATACGCGGAGCTGACCGGTTTTCCTCTGCCGATGACCGTAACCGCTTCGATCAAGAGACACCGGCACAAGCTGGCCGAGTGCCCGGCAGCCCGTCTGACCGAAGAGATCTACAAGATCCTCGGCAGCGGCTATGCGGCGGGGATTTTCCTGCGCGCCTACCAGCTGCGCCTTCTCGAAGTATTCATGCCGGCACTCCACAAGCACTGGCGATCACTGGGACGGCGCCGGATGGTGGAGAGTATACGCACCGGGTTGGGGGTTCTGGACCAGCGCATAAAAAACGACTCTGCCGGCGAAATTAGCAGAGGCTCCATGTTGGCTTATCTAATGAAGAGTTTTTCCAGGCGTTGGAGGATGGATACCGTTGTTGATTGGATCCAGGAGACATGCCGGCCCATGATCCCCTCGCGCAGGGAAAGCGAGAGGGCGGCCCGTTTGCTGCTGCGCTGGATCACTGCATGAAATCTATGCGTTGGAGCAAGGAATCCGTTTTTGCACCGTAGGATTCGGGGTCCAGCTCTTTGGCTTTCAGCAGGAACTCCGTTGCCTGATCGTAGCGCTGATCGGCAAAGGCGTTCACTCCCAAGGCATAGTTGATCAGGCCGGCATCGATACCCAGATCCGAAGCCCGGCCATAAAAGTCTCGAGCGACAGTAAAATCCTTTTCCTGATAGGCGATCAAACCGAGGTAGTAGTACGGGATGTAGTTGTCACTTCGAAGTCTGAGAGCCTGCTCGAAGCTCGACCGGGCTGCTGAAAGGTCCTCCGTGCCGTACTGTTCGACGCCTTGACGTACCAGGTCATTGAATGTCATGAGAGAGTTGCTGTAAGACTCGAATGACCTTTGCAGCTCCGCCAAATCGACCCATCGGAAAGCCCGTTCGAGGACTCTGCGGGAGTTTTCCCTTAAGGTAGCCGTGCCGTCGAGGGTGTCCAGAGATTCCCAAAGAATGCGATTGTGGCTTTTCTCCGGGCTCTGGAGAAGAAAGTGTACCAATCCCCACGTTGTGGGGTAGAAAATCTCGATATTCTCCTGGGCCCGCTCCTTGTTGATAAGCAACAGACCGCGAAGGGTGTATTTGTCGATAACCTCGGCGCTCGATAGAATCTTTTTCAGAGAATCCAGCCAGGCATAGTTCGTCGTCCAGGAGAAAGCTTCGGTCATCGGGTCGTATTGGGAGTATTCCAGATAAGTCGCCATACCCTCTTCGAGCCAGAGGGGAGCGTTGGGCACGAAGGCGGAGAGAAATTGAATGAATCCATAGTGCAGCAGCGAAGCGTTGAAGTCCTTCTCTTCTCTTTGGAAACCGACCAGTTCACTGCGGCTGGGATCGCTGTAGGAGATATACACGAAATCTGAACGTGTTTCTGAGATGAGCCGGTTGAGATAGCTGTCGTAGGCTTCCTTCTCGGTAAAAATACGTACCCGCAGCGGAAGCTTGAGCTGGTCGAGATCGTAGTGCAAGAACTCATTGAAAAGCAAGAGGGCGGCTTCCAGTTTGCGGGCGATCTCCATCGACTCCGTGACATTCGAATCAGTAAACACCCGGTAGTGCTTGCTGGACCAGCTGTAAAGCTCCTGATCCTGAGCAGCCACCGGAATGCTTAAAAAGAGGAGGAGCAGTCCTATAAGGATTGCTACAAGTCGCAACGTTTTCATAAGGCTCCCACGGATTGTAGATCGCAATCTT
>JAGLQP010000024.1 GCA_023136785.1 Spirochaetales bacterium | reverse complement strand
TCCACGACATAGAGATGAGCACGGGACATCCGGCGAGCTCAGCGGAGAAAGCCAGGGCGATTCTCGGGGAGACCGGCTTCACCCCCGGCAAGATCGATGCCGTGTACGAAGCCATTCTGCATCACATGCCAGGGGAAGAGGCCGAAGAGGTCTCCATCGAGGGTAAGCTCCTTCATGATTCCAATCTCCTGGAAACCATCGGTGCGGTGGGCCTTGTCAGGTTGTCGATCGGTTCGTTTTTTTGGCATCATCTCAAAACCATGGGAGAGGTAATCGATCTGCTGAAACGCTGGCGAGGGTACGCGGACCGGTTCTATTTTCCCGGGAGCCGGAAGCTGGCGGAGAAGAGAATTGAGTTTCTCGACCAGGCGATTTCCCGTTTCGAAAAAGAGCTCAAGCTGTAAGTCTTGACAAGGGTTTAGCAAATCTTTAGTTCTATGGGTTACTAATGGAACGTGAACAGCTGATCAAAGAACTCCATCCTCTTGAGATTCGCGTTTTGCTGCATTTCGGGAAAGACGAATCCGTCACCCCGGATCGCGTGCAGGAGGAACTGGGATACAAACCGGGGCAGAGCAACCAGGCCTTCTCTTGGCTTACGGCCAAGCAGCTGATCGAGGAAACCGAGAGGAGGATGAGCACCGAATATTCGATTACCGATCTGGGCCGGGAGTACAAGGAGCGCGGTACTCCGGAAGAGCGGGTAATGGAACTTGTCCGCAGTGTCCGCAAGCAAGGTTCGCTGACCCTGCCGGAGATCACGAACAAGCTCGGTTTAGAGAACAAAGACGTGGGTTCGGCCTACGGTGCCCTGGCCAAGGCCGGGTTGTTGGCTATGAACGAAGCCAAGCAGGTGATCCTCAAGGTAGAGTCAGCCCGGAGTGGTTCTGAGAACACCCGGGAGCTGCTCGAGCTTTTCGATGACCTGGAGACCGTTCCGGAACAGGATCTATCCGAAGCGCAGAAGACACTGATTCGTCCCTTGAGCCGGAAACGGGGCGCCGACAGGGGGATGTTTCGGGTGGTGGATCGGGAGCAAGTCAGCTACCGGCTGACTCCGGCGGGACTGCAGGCGGCCAAGGAACTCCGAGCTCTCGGTATGACCGGCGAGGAGATCGGACAGATCACTCCCGAGCTGCTGCGCAGCGAAAAGTGGAAGAGCGCGACCTTCCGCAGCTACAACATCAACACGCCACCTCTGCGCGTACTTTTGGGACGAAAAAATCCTTACGTAGAGTTTCTGGAGGATTTGAAGGACAAGCTGAACGCCCTGGGGTTTGAAGAGTTCGACGGACCCCTTCTGGAGACGGAGTTCTGGAACTGCGATGCCCTGTTTATGCCCCAGTTCCATGCCGCCAGGGACATCCACGATGTCTACTACGTGAAGAATCCAACCCATGCCAAGGAGATTGAGCAGCCCTACCTCGACCAGGTCGCCGCCTGCCACGAGAACGGCTGGACAACGGGCAGCCTGGGTTGGCGATATCCCTTTGACAGAGATTTTACCAGGCGGATGATCCTGCGCAGTCAGGGAACGGTGCTGTCCGCCAAAGCCCTGCCGCGGGCCAAGGTGCCGGGACGTTACTTCGGCGTGGTGCGCTGCTTCCGCTACGACAAGGTCGACGCCACCCATCTGGCAGACTTCTACCAGACCGAAGGCATAGCCCTGGGGGAGAGTGTCAATTTGAAGACCCTGCTGGGCCTGCTCAAGATGTTCGCCGTGGAGGTGGCGGGCGCCAAGGAGTTCAAGTTCGTCCCCGGGTATTTCCCCTTTACCGAACCATCCGTGGAGATCCACATCCGCCATCCCGAACTGGGTTGGTTCGAGTTGGGCGGATCGGGCATCTTTCGCCCCGAAGTGACCAAGCCCCTCGGAATCGAGGTACCCGTCCTGGCCTGGGGTCTGGGTATCGACCGCATGGCCCTGGTTGCCCTGGGCCTAAACGACCTTCGGGATCTGTTTACCGCGGATATCGAACAGGTACGCCTGCGGAGAAGGAGATAAACCATGCCGAAGATCGAATTGCAGGAAAAGACCTTCTTCGAAATGCTCGGAACCAGGCCCAGCCGTGAAGAACTGACTGAGCTTCTCACCGTGGCCAAGGCGGAGATAGACGACTGGCAGCCGGAGGAGAACAACCTCAGAATCGAGCTCAACGATACCAACAGACCGGATCTCTGGTCCGGGCCCGGACTGGTCCGCCAGCTGCGCGTCTACCAGGACGGGAAGATCCCAGAGTATACCTTCCTGTCCAAAGAGGGGAGCGTTCAACAGACAGGCGAGCGGATCATCCAGGTGGACAAGGGTTTGAGAGATATACGCCCGTATATCGCAGCTTTCATCGCCCGGGGGGTTCCGATGACCGAAGCGATCCTGGTGGACATGATCAACTCCCAGGAGAAGCTGTGCTGGAACTACGGCCGCAAGCGAAGCACCATTGCCATGGGGGTGTACCGGGCCGATTTGATGAAATTTCCGGTGCATTACCGGGCGGCGGATCCCGAAAAGACCCGCTTTATCCCCCTGGATTACAGCTGGGAGATGTCCCTTCGAGAAATCCTCAAGACTCATCCCAAAGGGGTGGAGTTCGGTTGGATCGTGGAAAACTTCGACCGCTTTCCCTACCTGGAGGATGATCAGGGACAGACTTTGAGCTTTCCCCCCATCATCAACAGCGCCCACCTCGGGGCGGTTGAAATCGGGGATTCCCACCACTTCATTGAGCTGACCGGTCCGGATCTGGACAGTTTGCTGGTAGCCTGTTCGATCGTAGCCTGCGATTTTGCCGACTTGGGTTATGAAATTCTGCCGGTCAGGATTGTCTATCCCTTCGACACTGCCTACGGACAGGAGCTGGTCACCCCTTATTACTTCCAGAAACCCGTCTCCTTGGTGGTCTCTGAAGCATCCCGCCTGTTGGGTGAAGAGATCTCGGCTGAAGAGGCTGAGGATAGCGTTCGTAGAATGGGCAATCCGGTCACCCGTTCGGGGAATACGCTCACGGTAAGCCCGCCGCCGTACCGCAACGACTTTCTTCATCCCGCGGACGTGATCGAGGAGGTCATGATCGGCCGGGGCATGGACAGTTTCGAGCCGGTATGGCCGGAAGACTTCACGGTGGGACGGCTGTCGGAGATCGAAATTTTCAGCAGGGAGGTGCGGGAAATCCTGGTCGGTCTGGGATACCAGGAGATGATCTACAGCTACCTCGGATCCCGTCGGGATTTCGTGGAACGCATGAATATGAGCGGTGAAAAAGTAATCGAAATCGCCAATCCGATGAGCGAAAGCTACGAATGCTTGCGCAACTCCCAGCTGCCGAACCTGCTGAACTCCGAGTCGGTTTCCTCCAACGCCGTGTACCCCCACCGCATCTTCGAGGTCGGCAACGTGGCCTATCTCGACGACAGGGAGAACTACGGTTCCCGTACGGTGACTCGCCTAGGCTTTCTGTTCTGCGACCGGGAGGCGAGTTTCAACGATGTGAACTCCCACCTCTCCGCCGTATTTTTCTACCTTTCCCGGGAGTATGCTCTGGAGCCTGTGGAGGATCCCCGCTTCGTTTCTGGAAGGCTCGGAGCGGTGCTCTACAAAGGCAGGAGAATCGGCGTGGTTGGAGAGATACATCCGGTTGTATTGGAGAATTGGGGGATCCAGCAACCCACAGCGGCAGGGGAAATCGAGCTGGATGCCATTCTTGAAAGGGATAGCGAAGGGAGGTAGTCATGGCTTTAGAGGTTCAGGGGGTACGCCTGAAGTGGGAGGATGGTTGCAACATCATCGTCGGTCAATCCCACTTCATCAAGACGGTGGAGGATGTTGCCGAGATCATGAACTCCTCGGTTCCTGGAGTCGAGTATGGACTGGCCTTCTGTGAAGCCTCCGGCCCCTGCCTGATCAGGACCGAGGGAAACGATGAGAAGCTCGTCGAGCAGGCTGCCGAATGTGCACGCCAGGTAGGAGCGGGTCACAGTTTCTACCTGATACTGCGCAAAGCCTTTCCCATCAACGTGCTCAATCAGATCAAGGCCTGCCAGGAGGTGGCCCGGATCTTCTGTGCCACGGCCAACCCCCTTCAGGTGCTGGTCGTGGAGACCGATCAGGGACGGGGCATCGTCGGGGTCGTGGACGGATTCGCTCCAAAGGGAGTTGAAGGTTCGCAAGACAAGCAGGCCCGCAAAGAGATGCTGCGGAAGTTCGGATACAAGTTTTGATCCGGTATCGCCGCAGACGGAATACCCTCTAGAACTTTTTTCTTTTCTCTTGAAAATCTCTACCGGGAGCGTTTGACCCCGATCCGGGGGCAGTGCTCGTAGATCGGACAGCGGGAGCAGACCGGACTGACAGGATTGCAGAGGGTTTGCCCAAAGCGCACGAGAAGCTCATTGATCGGTATCCAGTACTTCTGCGGCAGGACTTCCTCCAACGCACTTTCGGTCTGTTCCGGTGTTGTTGTCTGTACCCAGCCGAGCCGATTGGCGATACGGTGTACGTGGGTGTCCACGCAGATCCCGTCAAGGCCATAGCCCAGATTTCGCACCAAATTGGCCGTCTTTCGTCCCACCCCGGGCAGCTCGAGCAGCTTCTCCATGCTCTCGGGCACCCGTCCGCCGCAGCGGGATACCAAGGTCTTGGCCGCGGATTTCAGGTTTTTTGCCTTGGTGTTGTAGAAGCCGGCCGGGTAGATCAGCTTCGCGATCTCTGCCTCGGAGAGCTCCGCCAGTTTTTTCGGGTCCGGAGCCCGGGCCAACAGCCGTTTCGAGGAGGCGGAGGTAACCTCGTCCTTGGTGCGCAGGGAGATCATGGTGGATACCAGGATGTGGAAGGGATCGGGCATCCGCTGCGCCACTTCCGAGACCGAGGGAAGGCGGGAACCCCGCAGGAATGCCCGCAGCGTATCGATGATTTCCTCGAATGGCTGTTCGGAAGCAGGCGGTGGGCTCAACGCTCCTCCACCAGGGCTACGGCATAAGCCTCCACGGCCCGGCCTTTCCCGGTCTCACCAAGGCCTTCCTTGGTCTTTGCCTTCACCGAGATGGCGGTTCCGGGTATGTTTAGATCGGCACTGAGATTGCTTCGCATCTCCTCGACATAGGGTCCAAGACGGGGGGACTCGAGAAGTATCGTACTATCAACATTCCTCGGCCGAAATCCGGCTGTAGCCAGCGCTTCGAGGGTTCGGCCTAGGAGGATGCGGCTGGAGATATTTCGGTACTGCTCATCCTCTGGAGGAAACAGCTGCCCGATATCTCCGAGAGCGCATGCTCCGAGCAGGGCATCGATCAAGGCATGGATCAGGGCATCCCCGTCCGAATGGGCCTCCGGTCCGAGGGTATTCGGGATATGCACTCCCCCTAGAACGAGGGCTCTTCCCGGAACCAATCTGTGACTGTCGTAACCGAAACCGATTCTCATATTCCGACCAGATCCTCCTTGAAGGTAATCTTTCTGTTTCCCCGTTCTCCCGGGACCGTAAACACGGCAGACCAGAATGCCGCGTACACTTCGGCGTCGTCGGTGAACAGGCGGGGGTTTTCTCGAGCCTGCTGATGAGCGATGAGAATCCGTTGATAGATAAACCCCTGGGGCGTTTGGGCGAGTTTGCACTGTTGTCTGGGAAGGTCTTCAAGGATCAGTCCCGAAGGACCGACCCTCTTGGGTGCCTCGAAAGCATCCAACACCGGGATGCAGGCGCCCCATCTCCGGGTTCCGTCGAGGACTCTGCGGATAAGAGCACCGTTCGCCCAGGGACGGGCTCCGTCGTGGATCAACACGATCTCCGGTGGTCGCTCCTGCAGCGCCTCCAGCCCGAGACGGACGGATTCCTGACGGCTGCTTCCTCCGGAAACGAAGCGTATCCTATGGATGTCGACCAGGGGCTGGAGCAACTCCTTTACTTTGGGGATGTCCGCTCTCGGCAAGGTGATTACGATTTCGAAGGGAGGGTCCACGTCCAGGAACGGCTGAACCGCCCATGTCAGCACCGGGCGGCCTTTTAGGTGAACGTACTCTTTTTTTTTCTTATCCGCCCAGCGTTTACTGGATCCGGCGGCGGTGATGATGGCCGCAGCAGAGCTCAATTCACCTCCATTTTGCTCAAGATCAGCTCTTCCACCTCTTCCTTGCCTTTCTGCAGGGAGAAAGAGATCTCGTCAACCAGTAATTTCAAAGCGCCGTCGTACAGCTTCCGCTCGAGGATCGGAAGCTCCTTGATCCTACTGCGGTGATAGAGGGCCCGTACAACCGTAGCGATATCCAGCACGCTTCCCTTTTTCAGCAGATCGAGGTTGTTCTGATACCGGGCTTTCCAGTCCATCGGTACGGGTTCAAAATCTTCGGAAATCAGCCTGAGGGCTTTGTTCGCCTGGCGCTTGTCAACGATCGGCCGGATCCCCAGCTCGTCCGCCTTGTCCACCGGAACCATGATCGTCATATCCGACACTTCCAGGTAGATGATGTAGTACAGAAGTCTGGTGTTGCGGAAGGCCCTCTCCTCGATCAGTTGGATGTGACCGACTCCCTGCAGAGGATAGACAATCTCCTGCCCCTTCTTGTATCTCAGTTTCCGTCTACGGGCGGTACCGGTTATTTTTTTCTTGACCGCAGTTGTGGATTTCGCTTCTTTGGATTTGGAGGTGATGGCGACTCGACCCATTTTTTTCTGTGGAGCTTTCCTGGCGGCGGCGGTCTTCTTGCTCGCTGCCCCTTTGCTCGTGCTCTTTCTGTCTTTTGCCGCAGATCTGCTCTTCGGGCTCTTGGTGCCGGCTTTGGTGGTTACCTTCTTCGAGGTTTTTTTGCTGCTCGTTTTGCTAGTTTTTTTCATACTCTGAGTAGATTTCTTAAAGGGTATGGCCATTATGGGGAAATAATACAAAAAAAGGGGCATGTAGTCAAAGGAACGGAATTCATAGTAGCATCTCGAGAACATCATGAAAGCCAGAAAAGTGCTGTCTTTACTTGCTTTTCCCTGTCTGTTCCTGGCACTGCTCGTGGTGGCATTTGTGCTTCGCAGCCAGCTGCTATCCCTGTTCAGCTCGCCCCAGACGCTGCGGGAGTGGATTCGCGGTACCGGGGTGGTTGCCCCTCTGGTTTTCGTGGCGGTACAGGCCTTCCAGGTGGTGGTTTTCTTCATCCCGGGAGAGATACCTCAGGTGGCCGGCGGTTATCTATTCGGTCTGTGGAAAGGAACATTCCTGTCCCTGGCCGGCATTACCCTGGGTGCAACCTTCAACTTTGTGATCTCCCGTGCTCTTGGAGTCCCCTTCGTCAACGCCCTGTTCAAACAAAAGAATGTAGAACGTACCCGGAAGATCGCCAACTCTCAAAAGGCCAGGGTTTCCTTCTTTCTCTTCTTTCTGATCCCGGGAATTCCCAAGGATATCCTCTGCTACGTGGCGGGACTTTCGATCATGAAGCTCCACGTCTTCTTGCTTTTCTCTACCCTGGGGAGGATTCCTGGAATTTTAGGCAGTGCTCTAATGGGAGACGCTGCCGCGGACCGGCGCTGGATTTTGGCTGGGACGATTCTGTTTGTCGCCGCCGTGTTGTTCGTGCTGGGATTTCTCTTCCGAGAACGAATTCAGCGCGTACTCGAACGGCTCCCCCGCAGACGTTCGGGAAAACGGGGTACGGGGAAAACCTAGAGTTTCACCACCCCGGGGGGTACGCGTAGAGCCCGGAACCGTAAGTATTTCAAAGGGTGGATGTTGAGAATATTAGGAAACCAGCCCTCCACCCGATCCAAGTCGATCAGGTTGAACGCCGGGGTGTGGCTCGTCGGCAGCACTACGGCCTTCTGCAGCAGCATTTCCTCGCTTTCCCCAAGGGTCGCATATCGCTCTCGTCCCTCCTGGCCGAAGGATTGCTCGATCAGGGCATCGAAATCGGAATCGGCAAAGCGGGCGTCATTGAGATTGCTGTCGGTAGTCCACATCTGGAGAAAGGTCAAAGGGTCGGCATAATCTCCGATCCAGGTGGCCGAACCGATTGTGAAATCCCCCTTCTTGACCTCATCCAGATACACCTCGAAATGAAAGGAACGAAAGCCTACCTCCAAATCGAGCTCCCGTTTCCAGGCCTCTGCCATGATTTCGGCGATGCGTTGGCTCTCCGAATCTCCTGGTAACTTGAAGGTCAGGGTCGGCAGACCTTTCCCATCGGGATAGCCTGCCTCTTCGAGTAATCGCATTGCTTCGCTGCGGTTGGAGGCCTCGATACCCTCGATTTCCGGATACCCCGGAATCCCGGGTATAAGATGACTCGTTGGCAGAAGCGCCTCCTCCTCGTTGCGGATCTGTTCCCATGGCGTCAGGAGAGCGAGGGCCCGCCGTACCCGTTCGTCGCTCCAGGGTTCTTCGCTGCATACAAAGAAAAAATAACTGGTGGCGAAGAGGGGATTGAACACGATTTTGGTACGGTCGAGGAGCAGTTGGGTATCCCAATTGTTGGCCCAGTGTATCTCACCGTTGTTGAAAGCATGGCTGATGGCTTCGGGATCGGCCATGAAGCGGACTCGCAGGGTCTCCAACTCTACCCGCCCGGCATCCCAGTACAGCTCGTTCTTCTTTAAAACCAGCTCAGAGGGACTGCGTTCGTGGATATAGAAAGGACCATTGCCGATGAGGGTGGATTCCCGGTCCCATCCCTCCCTGTCCCTGTAGGAGGGATGAATCGGTGCAAAGGTCATGTGACAGAGAATCTTGAGAAAATGGCTGGTCGGCCGCTCCAGCTCGACTTCCAACTTGGTAGGAGAGATCACCCGGATGCCCAGATCCTCGACTTCCCGCCCCAAGCGGTAATCCTGAGCTCCCTTGATCACGTCAAAGAGGAAGGAGTACTCGGCTCCGGCACCCGGTTCCAGGACCCGCAGCCAGGAATCGAGAAAGTCCTGAGCCCGCACCGGATCGCCGTTGCTGAAACGAGCGTTTTCCCGCAAGGTGAAGCTGTACACGGTCCGGTCCGGACTGATCTTCCAATCCGAGGCTGTAGCCGGGATCGGCATCAGAGAAAAAGGATGATAGCTTAATAAGCCCTCATAAAAGCCTGTGGAAAGCTCGGATTCCATCGTGGTGTAGATGTGTCGAGGGTCCAGCACGAGGGTCTTGGGGGAATATACAATCACAAACTCACTCGGCGCCTCCTGCTCTTCCTGTCCCTCCTGGGCAGGAACCAGGGCGATTACGGCAAGCAGAAGAAGCGTCGGGAGCAGCAACCTTTTCTTGTCCATAGGGCAACAATACTGATATTCTTCAGAAGAGGCTATACGAACGGATCTCTTTTACCCGCAGCTTCATATCCAGCCGGGTGGTGTATGTGCCGGATTGGATGATCGTATGGGGCTCGCTCCAGATGAGCATCTCTCCGGTGACTTCCCGGGGCTTGTTGAAATACACCGGTCGCAGTGCATTACGGACGGCATTCTTGAGGGCTTCCTGGAGAGCCCGGTGTTTTCCTTCCGGGCTGGGGGCGATGAACACACTGTACTCGCCCACCCCGGAACTTGAATCGACGGAATTGCTGGCCCAGGCCCTGCGCCGGGCAAACTGAAAGTCCTCCAGATCGTAGTAGACCTTTACGAACAGGAAGGTGTCCCGTACGTAGGCGTCGGTGATCCTCATATTCGAATCTCCCCAGAGGATCTCCGCGATCGGGGTTGCGGTGAACTCCTCGTTGATTTGGCGGGTTTTGTCGCCGGGGGTGTAGCTGAAGCGGAAGCCGTAAATCATCCCTGAGAGGATCTCCCGGGCTTCCTCCAGGATACGTTTTTGAGCAGCCTCCGTGGAAAGGGGGTACTCCTCATTCTCCTGGACCATGGGTTCAAGCTCGCACCACAGACGTAATGAGATCAGGTCCTGCTGGGCATGGCAGAATAGAGGGATGAGGATAAAAAGAAGAGCCGTATATTGCCTACGGGGCATCCTACCTTAGTATCGGCAGGACACTAATAGCGCCTGAAAAACACCTTTATCGGATTGATTCCCATTCGGATGAGGAAATACAGGTAGCCGAACACAAATCCGGCCAGATGGGTCAGGTGGGCCACTCCGTTGCGGGTTCCGGTCAGCTGGGAGAACAACGCCAATCCGGCAAACAGCAGCACCGCGATCGGGGCTCGCAGCGGCAGGATTCCGAAGATGAACAGCCGGGCATCGGGGTAGAGGGTTGCATAGGCCAACAGCAGCCCGTAGATGGCTCCTGAGGCGCCGACCACGGGAATTATGGCCAATCCTGTATACCAGTTTATGACCAGAGTGGCCAGTCCGGCGCCGACCCCTGTAATGAAGTAATAGAGGAGAAACTCCGAGCTTCCCAATTTTCGCTCCAGAGGTGTTCCAAAGATGAACAAGGCCAGCATGTTGAAGAGGATATGCCAGGTACCTCCGTGGATGAACATATAGGTCACCACCTGCCAGATCGCTCTCTCCCGTACTACCAGATACGGCGTAAGGGCGAGATATATCGTGGTCCGGGGAAACAAGAAAGTGACCAGAAACAGTCCCACGTTGATGATGATCAGGGTAAGGGTGGCATTGTAGTAGCGGTAGGCAAGGGGACGTTTGTGGAAGGGCAGCTTGTTCATAGCTTGAAAGTACGTATGTCGAGGCTGAATCGTCAACCAGTGATGAGTAGATCGACCAGTTCCGTCAGCTGGTCCCGGGCTGTGGAAGCCGGAGCAATCTCCTGAAGACGCCCTTTGGTTTCTTGGAGAAGGGCGAAAGCCCGCTGTTCCGCCTCCTCCAGGCACCCGGAAGGGGTTATTAGAGCGATGAGCTCATCCACAGCGTTCCAGGCGGCTTCGGATTCATCCCCTCCGGCGATCTGGAAAAAATCCCGGATTTTCGACCTGGCCTCGGGATAGCGATTGAGATAGAGAATGACCGGCAAACTCTTCTTACCTTCGATGATGTCGTCCCCCCGCTGCTTTCCAGGTACTCCGCCCCTTAAGTTTTTCACATCATCGATAATCTGGAAGCAGACACCGAAATCTTCGGCTATGTTCCCAAGGCGGGCAGCTATTTGATACTCCCCTCCGACGGCGATTACCCCGGCCCGGGCCGCCAGACGGGAGAGGCTTCCGGTCTTGAGATGACACATTTCCCGATACTGCTCTTCGCTGGGGATGTTCTCGTGGTCTCTATGCCACAGGATATCGAGGCCTTGCCCAAGGTGGAGCCTGGTCATGTCTTCCACATAGCAGCGGTGAAGAAGCAGCTTCTGCTGTTCCGAGAAGGAAGCGGTATCGATCGCCCGGGCGGCAAGGAAATACATCAGGTTACCCGCGTTAAGAGCCAGGTCCATGCCGAACCTGATGTGTTCCGCCTCGGCGCCCCGTCTCTGAATGGCACCGTCCTCAATATCGTCCACAATCAGGCTGCCGT
>JAGLQP010000239.1 GCA_023136785.1 Spirochaetales bacterium | reverse complement strand
CTACTTCGGCGTGAAGAGCGGTCTCTATCCGCCCCTCATCTTCCTCGGTATCGGAGCGATGACGGACTTTTCTACCCTGATAGCCAATCCCAAGCTCATCCTCTTAGGAGCAGCAGCCCAATTCGGCATCTTCGCAACGTTGTTTGGGGCCTATTTCCTCGGTTTCAACATCGTGGAGGCCGGGGCAATTGGAATTATCGGCGGGGCAGACGGCCCCACTTCGATCTTCCTGGCGACCAAACTGGCGCCGGATCTTCTAGGAGCCATCGCCATCGCCGCGTATTCCTATATGGCCCTGGTACCGGTCATACAGCCGCCCATAATCAGATTGCTCACGACTAAGAAGGAACGGCTCATTCACATGAAGACGCCCCGGCTCCTCAGCAAGCGGGCAAAGATCTTGTTCCCCATCATCGGCTTTATCGTCACGGTGACCATTGCACCGGGAGCCTCCATTCTCCTCGGTATGCTGTTTTTTGGAAATTTATTGAAGGAGAGTGGAGTTACCGAACGTCTGGCTGAATCGGCCCGTCATGCCCTTATCGACATCGTAACCATCCTGCTGGGTTTGGCGGTGGGCGCAAGTACTCAGGCCGAGTACTTTCTCACCCCTGCCTCCATCAAGATCTTTGTACTGGGGGCATTCGCCTTTGCCGTTGCTACAGCTGCGGGGGTTCTGTTCGCCAAGTTGATGAATCTTTTCCTAAAGATAAAAATCAATCCCATGATCGGAGCCGCCGGCGTATCCGCTGTACCTGACAGCGCCCGGGTCGTACATCAAGTTGGTCAACGCTACGATCCGAAGAACTTCCTTCTCATGCATGCCATGGCGCCGAATGTGGCCGGAGTAATCGGTTCAGCGGTGGCCGCGGGGGTTCTGCTCGGCATTCTCGGCGGCTGAAACGAATGGACCCTTGACCGAGCCCGCGTAATTGTGTAATTTTCTTGCCGAATACAGTTATAATAGTGAGGTTAACGGCATGTACGCCCTGGTGGAAATAAAAGGAAAGCAGTACAAGGCTGCAGAAGGATCGCTTCTCAAGGTCGACAAGTTCGATACGGAGACGGGGAAGCAGGTGGAGTTTGATTCGGTACTGCTCGTATCGGATGAGAAGAAGGTTCAGGTCGGCCAGCCCTACGTAAAAGGGGTCAAGGTCAAGGCCGTTGTAGAAGAGCACGGCAAAGATAAGAAGATCCTCGTCTTCAAATACAAGAAGAGAAAGAACTACAGGCGTACCCAGGGACACCGCCAGCAGTTCACCCTGCTGCGGGTTCAGGAAATCAGCGGAGCCTAGATCCGCTTCAGTGGTGATCCGAGTTACTATCCGGTTGGATCGTCACGGGTGTCTTGAAGGATTCTCTGTTTCCGGACATTCCGGGACAGGAAAGATGGGAGAGGACCTGCTTTGTGCCGCGGTAACGGTTCTTTTCAGGACCGCGGCGCGGGCCCTGCAGCTGCAGTCGGATTTTGGGGTGCACGGCGATGCTTCGGAGAGCGGGAAGATGGAGGTGCGGATCGCCGCGGTACCTGCCCGGCGGCGGGAATGGCTCGCGGGTCTCACCGATTTCCTGATCCAAGGCATCGAGGATCTTCGTGAGGAGAATTCGAAGGCAATTCACCTGGACATTGAAGGGATTAAGTGAAGGAGAAGTATAGATATGGCACATAAAAAAGGACAGGGCAGTTCGAGAAACGGCAGGGATTCGACTGCTCAACGATTGGGTGTAAAAAGATACGGGGGACAGCAGGTTCGAGCCGGGGAAATACTGGTTCGACAGCGGGGCACAAAGTTCCATCCCGGTAACAACGTCGGCAGGGGAAAGGATGACACCCTTTTTGCCCTTTCTCAAGGGACCGTGAAATTCCACAATAAGCAAGGGAGAAAGCTCGTCAGCATCGAAGCGTAGGCTGCCGGTAACGCTCGCATGGAGAGCAGATTCGTCGACGAGACGATAATCGAAGTTTGCTCCGGGGACGGGGGAGACGGAGTTGTACATTTTCGAAGAGAGAAATACATCCCTCGGGGTGGGCCTGACGGCGGCGACGGCGGTGACGGCGGGGATGCTCTGTTTGTAGTGCGGAAAAATCTGAAAACTCTATCCTATCTCAAGATGCGTCATGTATTCCGTGGGGAAAAGGGGAAGCCCGGAGGCGGCCAGAGGAAAAGTGGGCGCCGTGGACAGTACGTCGAGATTCCCGTACCCCCCGGCACTTTGGCCAAGGATCCCGACTCCGGTGTACTTCTGCACGATATGCATTCGCAGGACGAACCCTGGCTGTTTTTGCGGGGAGGACGTGGGGGGCGGGGCAACTGGCACTTCAAATCATCTACACGTCAGGCGCCTCGATTCGCCGAATCCGGACAGAAAGGCGTCTGCCGCCGAGTCCTGGTGGAATTGGCGCTGATCGCCGATATCGGTTTGGTTGGCAAACCGAATGCGGGGAAATCCACTCTCCTGTCAGTGCTTACCAACTCCCATCCAAAGATCGGCGCCTACCCGTTCACTACCAAGATCCCGAACATCGGGGTGTGCAGCCTGTACGACTACGACATTGTTCTGGCCGATATTCCGGGAATCATCGAGGGAGCCTCCCAGGGGGCTGGATTGGGGTTCCAGTTCCTGAAGCATATAGGCAGAACGAATCTCATTCTCTTTCTCATTGATTTACACGACAACGATCCCGGGCTAAGCTACCACATGCTCGAGAAGGAGCTTGGTACCTACCGCGAAGAGCTGACAAGAAAACCCCGTTTAGTGGTGGGTACGAAGATGGACCTTGACGGAGCCGGGGATCGATTGTCGGAGCTGAGGGCCGCCGTACGGGATCAGGACTGCCTCGGCATTTCCGCGGTTACCGGATCTGGTATCGACGAGCTGAAGCGGACGCTTTTTCATGCGGTGGGAAGGCATCGGTGACAATAGCTGTTCTTGGAGGCACCTTCAATCCTGTGCATTTGGGGCATCTCAATATCGCCAGGGAGGTGCAGGTTAAACTGAGCTATCAACGGATCGTTTTCGTCCCGGCCAATATCCCGGCGCACAAAAAAATGGAGATGGATGCAGGCGCCGAGAACCGGTTGAAGATGCTGGAGCTTGCCGCGGCTCCGTATCCTGATTTCCTCGTCGAAGACTGTGAGCTGAGAAGGGGCGGTACATCCTACACGATCGATACAGTTCGGGAGTTGACTCGGCGCTACCCCCTCGACGGGAAGCCCGGGTTGATCATCGGAGACGATCTTGTAGAGGATTTCAAGACGTGGAGGGACGTGGAGCGGTTGGTCGAACTGGTTGACCTGATCATTGCCAACAGGCGATCCCCGGCGAATGTGGAGATACAGTATCCCTGCCGCTATATAGACAACTCGCTGTATCCGATCTCCTCTTCCCAAATCCGCCAAAAGCTGCACTGCGGCCAAGGAGCCGACGAAGGGAATGGCGAAACGGTTCGAGATTGGTTGCCCCCGGAGGTGTTTGACTATATTCAACGAAATGACTTGTACAGCTGAAGCAATAGAGGATCTGTTGCCGAAGTATTTGAGCCGGGAAAGACAGGAGCATAGTCGGCGCGTTGCTGAGCTGGCGGGAGTTCTGTGTTCTCGCTACGGCTTGGATTCTGCCAAGGGAGCTGTGGCGGGCTTGGCCCATGATCTGGCTCGAGAGATGGACGACGGGAACGTGCAGGCTCTTGCCGTCCGGGATGGAGGAGGAATATCCGCGCTGGATGCGGAGCGTCCCGTGCTACTCCACGGCCGGGCAGCGTCGGTGCTGCTGCGGGACACCCTCGGGGTTGAGGATCCGGAGATCCTCGATGCGGTGGCCAGCCACGTCACCGGCCGCCCTTGTATGGGTCTGCTGGCAAAGATCCTCTTCGTAGCGGATTTCCTCGAACCGGGCCGTGGTTTTTTAGATGAGTTGTATCGATTGGGTGCCCTGGAGCTTCCTATCGACAGCATGATGGTCTTGGTGTTGGAAGAGATTTTCAAATTCTT
>JAGLQP010000238.1 GCA_023136785.1 Spirochaetales bacterium | reverse complement strand
TGATGAGCTCGCCGGAGCTGGCGGGGGCTCTACCCCATGACACCGGATGGGCTGCCGATCTGTGATCACGGAGGCCAGGTGGAAGGCTTGTATCTGGCCGTGGGAATGTGCGGTCAAGGTTTCATGATGGGACCGGGGATCGCCCGCAATCTGGCTCATCTGATCGCTCACGGCAGTCCCCTGATCGACCCATCGATCTTCAGCGCCTTAAGCTTCTACCGGGATTTCGGGGTCGCTAAAAGAGAAAAAAAGAAAAGCTGAAATAGAGCCCGTTCTTGCCGGATGAGCCTCTCATGTTTACTTTTCCCGTTTGTTGTTCTACACTCCACTTGCGCAAAAATGGAAGGAACACCTGGTATGGTGAGGAGAATAGGCTTTGTCGGCGGGGGGAACATGGGCTTTGCCCTGGCCAAGACGATTACTGACCGCTTTCCCGGCGTAACCATATACGTTTGCGATGTTTGCAGAGATCGACTGGCTCTGTTCGAGCAGGAGCTGGCCGGTGTGCAGGTCGGGGCCGATCCCGGGAAGGTGGCCGAAGCGGCGGAGGTGATCTTCCTGGCGGTCAAGCCACAAGATATTCAGACCGTGCTGGAGGCTATCCGGGACACGGATCGACTGGTGATCTCGATCGCCGCGGGCGTAGCGATTGCACGGATTGAATCAGTGCTCACTAAAGCGCGGGTGGTCCGGGTCATGCCCAACACTCCCTGCTTGGTGGGCGCCATGGCTGCAGGATACACCTTCGGGTTCAGGATTCAGCCGCAGGACCGGGAGGTCGTGAAACAGCTTTTGGAAGCGGCGGGTTACGCCACCGAGGTGGAGGAAGAGCTGCTGGACGCGGTGACCGGCCTGAGTGGTTCCGGGCCGGCCTTTGTCGCCCGGTTGATCGAAGCCTTCATAGAGGCGGGTAGAGGGCTCGGACTCGAAGCCGAAGTGGCCCGAGACCTGTCCCTTCAGACCTTTCTCGGCACGGCCAAGCTGTTGGGCGAAACCGGTATGAAGCCTCAGACCCTCGTAGACATGGTGAGCTCTCCGAAAGGCACGACCGTGGCGGGACGCCAGGTTCTGGATACATCCGATTACGCTCGGGTGATCGAGAAGACGATACAGGCTGCCATGGAGCGCAGCAAGGAGTTGGGACGATGACTGTACTGGAGCAAGCTCAGGCAGCCAAGAGGGCCAGCTTTCGCCTGGCCGGCGCCTCCACGGAGCTGAAAAATCGAGCCCTGGCGGCGATCGCCGATGCTTTGGATCGGAACCGCGGCCGCATCCTCGAGGAAAACCGCAAGGACCAGGAACAGGCCAGGAAGACCGGTCTGAAGGATTCTCTGTTCAAACGCCTGGTGCTGACGGATCAGAAGATCGATCAGATCGTGGAGAGCGTGCGGGACGTAGCACGGTTGGAGGACCCGGTGGGGAAGACCCTTCTCGCTCGGGAACTGGATAAAGGTCTGGTTCTCAGGAAGACGACCGTCCCGATCGGCGTGATCGGGGTGATTTTCGAGTCCCGTCCCGATGTCCTGGTGCAGATCTCCAGTCTCTGCGTGAAATCGGGGAACGTCGTGATCTTGAAGGGCGGCTCCGAAGCCCTGCACTCCAACCGCATCCTCTTCGAGCTGATCCGGGGGGCGGCGGAGGCTACGGATCCGGTGTTCAAAGATACGCTTCACCTGGTGGAGACCCGGGAGCAGATCGGAGAACTGCTCGAGCTCGATCGCTGGATCGACCTGATGATTCCCCGCGGCTCGAACGAGCTGGTGCGCCGGATTCAGGAGAACACGAAGATCCCCGTTCTCGGCCATGCCGACGGGATCTGTCATCTCTACGTGGACCGGGAAGCGGATCTGGATATGGCCGTGGAGGTGGCCTATGACGCCAAGTGCCAGTACCCGGCGGTCTGCAACGCCATCGAGACCCTCCTGGTTCATTCCGGGGTGGCGGAAGAGTATCTGCCCCGTCTGGCCGATCGCCTGGAGGGGGTGGAGCTGCGGGGGGATGAGCGGACCCACGGCATCATCGGAGCGAAGACGGCTACGGAGGAAGACTGGAGCACGGAGTATAACGATCTGATCCTCTCGATCCGGGTGGTGGATTCTCTTGAGGAGGCGGTTGACCACATCAACACCTATGGCAGTCACCATACCGACGGCATCCTGACCCGGAATGAAACAGCGGCCCGCCGCTTTCTGTCCGACGTGGATTCCAGCTCGGTAATGTGGAACTGCTCGACCCGCTTTGCCGACGGTTTCCGCTACGGTCTGGGCGCGGAGGTGGGAATCTCCACGGGAAAGATCCACGCCCGGGGACCCGTCGGGTTGGAGGGGCTGACCAGCACGAAGTATATCCTCGGCGGCAGCGGTCAGATCGTGGCCGATTACGTCGGCGGGAGCAAGCGGTTCACCCACAGGGACCTGAAATGAGAATCTGTATCAAGATCGGCACCGCTTTGATCAGCCGGGGAAACCGCTTGAACCACCGTTGGCTCAAGGACAAGGTGCGGGAGATCGCCTCCCTGCATAAACGGGGCCATGAGATCGTGATCGTCAGCTCCGGAGCGGTTGCAGCCGGAATGGAGATCGCCGGTTTGACCGATCGGCCAACCCAAACCCTCAAGCTGCAGCTGATGTCCGGGATGGGCCAGATCCGGCTGATGAAGAACTACAAGGACTACTTCAAGTCCGAGGGGATCCATGTGGCCCAGATCCTCCTCACCCATCACAACTTCGCTTCCAAGAACGAGCAAAGCACGATCCGGGCCATCATGGAGGCCTACTTTCAGGAACGGGTGATCCCGATCGTGAATGAAAACGACATGATCAACAAGGAGGAAGTGGAATTCAAACCCGTATTCACGGACAACGACATTCTCGCCGCCCTGGTTGCTGCTCGGGTCAAGGCGGATCTGCTGTTGATCCTCACCGACGTGGACGGGTTGTATCAGGGCAATCCGAAACAGGACAGCCGGGCCAAGCTTGTCGAGGAGGTGGGGGTCATCGATCGCTGGATCGAGGAGATGGCCGCCGAAGAAACCAATCCCCTAGGGCTCGGCGGCATGGCCTCGAAAGTACAGGCCGCCAAAATGGCGAGCTCCGAAGGCATCGACACCATCGTAGCCAACGGCCGCTATCCGCTTGACGACATTCTTGGTGAGAAAGTGCCCCGAACCTTGTTTCGCACCGTCTCCGCTTCCTCTTACCCTTCTTCATAACCCGGGAGCCGGGGACAACTGGAAGGAATGAAGGTGGAGAATCACAGAGAAACAGAAAGACTACAGGACGAACTGAAGCGGTTGCGGCGCCGGCTCGCCCAGGCTGAAAGCCTGGTTGAGCAGGAGCGATCCAGGTTAAAACAATACTTCGAACAGATACCTCTCCCCGCCTACAATATCTCTCTAGATGGTACGATTCTCGACCTCAACAGATCCGCTCTAGAGTTTCTGGAATACGAAAACAAGCAGGACTTAATCGGCAAGCCTCTGTTAACCACTGTTTATGCGCCAGACTCCCGTAGTAAGGCCAAAATATTATTGAACAGATGGAAACGGGAGGGTTCCTTGAGAAATGAAGAACTTCAAGTTCTGACCAGAGAGGGTGAGATTCGAGATGTCCTGCTCAACGTTGAAATGATACTTGACCAAGAGGGAAAGCTACAGCACAGCATCTCCGTGCATCTGGACATGGCAGGGGTTATTCTTCTGGCACTCGATAAGGAGGGGAAAGTCGTCCTGGCTAATCCGAAGGCTTGCTCGGTGCTCGGTGGGGAGGAAGGGGAAATTATCGGTAAGGATTGGTTCGAGAGCTTCATTCCGGAGCACGAACGTAGAGAGGTTTGGAGAGTCTTTCAGCAGCTGATGAGCGGAACCGTGGAACCTGCTGAATATGTTGAGAACCAGGTGCTGACTCTGGGGGACAACCTCCGCTGGGTTGCCTGGCACAACACGCTCATCAAGTCCGGTGCCGGGGAAATTCTCGGGACCTTCAGCTCCGGTGAGGATATCACCGAGCG
>JAGLQP010000237.1 GCA_023136785.1 Spirochaetales bacterium | reverse complement strand
TGAACGAGGAGCAGGAACGCTGTCCCCTTGTCTTCGTACCGATTGGGCCTTTGGAGTACCACGGACCCCATCTGCCGGTGGGCATGGATGCGATCAACGCCACCCAATGCGCCCTGGAGGCCTGCCGGCGGCTGGGCAAGGGTGGAAGGAATGTTAAAAACTGCAATCGCCTATGAGGACATCACTCCCAAAGAGAGCGTGCCCCTCATGGGCTATGGTGACCGCACCCACAACTCCGAAGGACTGCACGATCCTCTGTTTGCCTACGCCTGGTGGCTCGAACCCACAGGGAAAGAACCGCTGGTGTGGATCGTCCTTGATCTATGCTTGCTGAGCGTTACCTCCGCTCGTCAGCTGGCTCAGGAGATCTCGAACAGGACCGGACTTCATCCTGATCGGATACGGCTGTCGACAACCCATACCCATTCCGGACCCGATACGCAGTTTATCAGCACGAATGAAGAGCCCTGGGCAAGGCGATACTACGGCCTGCTCGTCGAAGCCTGCGCCAAGGCTGTGCTGGCAGCTCGCGGCCAGGCGTTCCCCGGGTGGATCGAGGTACGCACCGGGCGGAGTGACCTGGGAGTGAACCGGCGGGATACGAGTTCTCCGATCGACCCCCGGCTGGTGATCCTATCGTTGATGGACGAATCCGGCGAGGAACGAGGCTTCCTGTTTCACTACTCCTGTCATCTGACCGTACTCGGTGTGGAAAATTATCAGATCAGCGCCGACTGGCTCGCTCCGGTACGGGAGCGGCTGCAGAAGGATCTTGGCTGTCCGTTCATGTATCTTCAAGGAGCCGAGGGAAATGTGGATCCCGTGAGCAGGGGTGCGCTGGATATGGCGGATCCCGATCAGGCCGTGGGCTCTTCCTTCGAAGTTTTGCAGGATTTGGCTGAAGGGATGATCGAAGCGCTTCGAAGCGCCAGAGTCTCTGAGACCAGGGCGACTCTGACGGACCTTGCCGAGGAGAAGCAGTTCCTGGCACTGCCCCTGCGGTACGGTGGATTAACCCCGGATCAGGTACAGAACAAACTGGAGCAGTGGAAGGAGGAATTCGCCTCATTCCTGGAGATTTCTAAGGAGGAGGTCCCGGAGAGCTGGACCGTCAACGCCCTGATCAAGCAGCAGGCTCGTAAGAAAAATCTCGGGGATGCGGAAACCCGGAGGTGGGTGGCCGAGCAGTTCACCTTTGTTTCCTTCCTCAGTATCTACAAGAAGGGCGGAGACATGATCGACTCGCAAAAAGGGGAGGTTCGCTGTCCCATAAGCATTCTAGATTTCGGTGCCGTCAAGTTTTTAGGAGTTCCGATGGAAGTGCTTCTGGATGTCGCTTTCGACTGGCAGAGGCGTCTTCCGAATCACATCGCCTTGGTCTCCGGAGTGTTCGACGGCTGGACAGGTTATCTTCCCCACAAGAATAACTACGATGAACCTCTGGCAGCCCAACTGTACGAGACGGTGTCCACGATGTTTGCACCGGATGCCTCGCTCAAGCTGCTCGAAGCAGCGGAACGGTTGGTTCGAAAGAGCCTCTGAATCCTACCGGCAGTTGAATCGCCGGCGTATGAATGTGTCCCGCGGATGAAAACGCAGGCTATTCAGATAGATATCACTTTATGTTCGATCAGCCACCGTACGGACTCATAGACAGCTTCCAGGGAGCTGTAGCGGGGTTCGTAGCCCAGAAGCCGCCTGGCCTTTTCTATACTGCAGTTGGGGCTGTGGGCGATATGGTCCCAGGTAAACCAGGCATCCTCCTCGGACACGGATTCCTTCCACTGTTCCCAGGGAAGGAAGCGTAGGTTCGGCTTCCTGGTGAACCAGGCCGAGACGTGTTCGGCGTAGCCCCGCAGGGTAACGGCCGCCGGGGAAACCAGGTGGAAGCTCTCCCCCACAGCGGCTTTCCAGTTCTGGATCGCCTTGACAAATCCTTGGGCCACATCATCCGCGTGCACATGGTGCACGGTTTCCAGTCCCAGGTCGGGAAGGGCGAGCTCTTCCCCCCGTGCCAGGATCTCGAAGACATGGGCGTTGAAGTTGCCCGCAGGATTCAGGGGCGGCCAGCCTTGACCCACGATATGGCCGGGGTGCAGCACCGTGGCCGGAAAACCGTGAAGCCGGGCTTCCTCGAGAAGGTAGCTCTCCATCGCCTCCTTCTGGATCCCGTAATCCCCGAAGGGCTTGCGGGGCCTTTCTTCCGTGGTCGGAACGATTTCGCTGTGCCCATGGATCCAGATCGTTCCGCAAGCGAGGTAGTGCTGAACCACACCTTTCAAGGCTTCGACAAGATGCCGGGCGCTATCCCGGGTGAAGCAGATCATATCGATTACGATCTCCGGGGACAGGGCCAGGATTTTTTCTGCAAAGCTCCCGTCAGACTCCAGGGCTTCCCGATCCAGGGTTTCCCGGCGAACCTGCTTCCAGGCCGCGTGGGGTTGATAGGGCTCCCTGCGGCCTCTGCTGACTGCCGTGACCTCATGCCCGAGCTCCACCAGGCGGGGAACCATATAGCTGCCCACATGTCCGGTGGCGCCAAGAATAACGATTTTCATTTTCTCTCCAGCTCAGCGCATGAACAATCCGCCGTTCACGTCGATCGTTTCACCGGTGATGAAGTTGTTTTCGACCAAGAACTGGATCGCCCTTGCTACATCCGCTGCCTGGCCATTGCGCTTCAGCGGTGTGTTTTCTTGGAATTGTTTCATCCGCTGCGGAGTGGAATAGCGTTCGTGAAAGGGCGTATCGATCACTCCGGGGGCTACGGCGTTCACCCGAATCGCCGGTGCCAGTTCCGCCGCCATTCCACGGGTGAAACTGTCGATGGCACCCTTGGCCGCCCCGTAGAGGGTGGCGGTGGGTGCCCCATGCCGGGCGGCGATCGAGGTGGTGTTCACGATGCAGGGATCCGTTCCTTTCTCCAGCAGGGGAACGAGGAGGGAGGATAAGAGCATGGTTGAGAATGTATTCAAAGCAAACACCCGCTCCATCAGGCTCCACTCCAGCTCCCGGATCCCCTGTCGCTGCACGAGTCCGCCGGCATTGTTCACCAGAACATCGATCCGGTTGGTCATCACCGATACTTCGGAATACAAGGCATTGCAGCCGGCCTCGCCGGACAGGTCAGCCTGGACCAGGTGAGCCGTGCCGCCCCGTTCCTGCACTTCGGAGGCGGTCTGTTCCGCCGCTTCTCGAGAAACGTTGTAGTGGATGAAGATCCTGTTTCCCTCGGCCAACAGCCGGGCGGTTTCCGCGCCGATACCCGTGCTGGCTCCGGTTATGACCATGATTTTCGCCATATTTCTACCTCCTTCGGAAGTGCACCCCCCGTCCGACTGCATCTACTCCAACCCTACAACATTTCCCCGGTTCAGACGACCATCAGGATTGAAGACTTTAATCACCCGCCGTATCTCCTCTACTCCGCCGTCTCCGTACATCTGGCGGAGGAGCTCGGTCTTGAGCTTGCCGATCCCGTGTTCGGCGGACACGGTTCCACCCAGAGCCACGACTTCCGCAGCCCAGCTTTGGTAAAGCTGCCTGCCTCTTTTGTACTCCTCGGTGGTCCGGGGCAGGATGTTTACGTGGATGTGGTTGTTGCCGATATGTCCGAACATGACGTAATCCAGATTCGAGCCGGCCAGATCACGAACGTACAGCTCAAAGATCCGATCCAGAGCATCGTCGGGAACAGCCATGTCCGTACCAAGCTTGGTCAACCCCGGTTCGGTCTTACGCCGTTCGTCGATCAGCAGATTGATCGCTTCCGGAAGGGCATGTCGGAACTCTTTCATCCGGTCCAGATCCCTGGCCTGTTCCGCCAGCCAGGTAACCTCCTCATCGCCGCCGCATTCCGCCAGGATTTCCGCCAGGGTGAAGATCTGTTCCTCCACGGCATCCTTGTCGTTTCCGTGATACTCCGCGTACACCGCCGCCGCCTTTTCCCTGGGCACCTCCGGGATCTCCGAGAAGGCGGGATTGTTCCGTTTCTGCTCCCGCAGCAACTCCAAAGAGTTGCCGTCGAAGAACTCGATCGCCG
>JAGLQP010000236.1 GCA_023136785.1 Spirochaetales bacterium | reverse complement strand
GGCGGGTTTCTCCTCCATCGGCGCCTCGGCCTCAGCCTTGCCGCCGGCAAAGACGAACGGAACTAGCAGGCAGAGGAGCAGCACAGCGATCACAAAAACTTTCGTTTTTTTCATGAAAACGCTCCTTTTTCACGTTCCGAACCGGAGAGTCGAGGAACGCAAAGTTTCTTCAGAAGGCGTTCGCAAAGAGCGAAAAAGCGCCTCCCTCTTTTTGGAAGGTTTCAACGAAACCTATAATACTCCTGGACCAGTGCATCCTCCGGGCAGACCGACACACAGAGGCCGCAGCCGATACAAAGTTCAGGATCTATCCTGGCGATCTTATCGATTACTTTAGCCGCGCCGTAGACGCAGACCCGTTCACAGTTTCCACAGCCGGTACATGCCTCCACCAGCACCGTCGGCACAACCGGCTCGGTGACGGCCTGGAGATTCTTTTCCCGTCGTTCCCCGATCTTCTTCAGGGTCAGGCCACGGAGGTCCGCCGGACTCTCTACCCCCAAGATCTCGAGAAGCCGCTCCAGATCGACAATGATCCGGGAGTAACGCTTGATCCCGTTAACATGACCCGCGGTGCACACTCCCACCAGGGTAGCCCCGGCCATGAGGTACTGCACCACATCTTCGGCGGAGCTCACGCCGCCGACGCCGATAATGGGCAGATCCACGCTCGCGGCGATCTCCAGAACCATGCGCAGGGTGATCGGCATGATCGCCGGACCTGTCAGCCCCCCCACTCCCCGGGGCCCGCCGAGGCTGGGTTGTCCCGTTTTGATGTCAATCGATAGAGCCGGGCCCAGCGCGTCGGAGCAGGCGATACCGTCGGCCCCCGCCTCCTTTACTCCCTGAGCCCACTCCCGCACGATATGGGAGAAGGTGCCGGAAAGCTTGACGATCACCGGGATCTTGACGGCCTGCTTGATCAGCCTGACCGACTGTTTCATCGGCTCCAGATCGGTGAGCTTGGGTTCGGGGAAGTTCGTCCCCGGAAACATGGCATTGAGGATTTCTCCCATATGGGGACAGTGGGTTGGGACCTCGATCATATCGGCGCCGGCACCTTCAGCCTTGACCGCCAGCCCGGCAGCCTCGTCGGGGGTAAAACCGGCCAGGTTGGCGATGACCCGGGCCTGCCCCTCCTTGGCCTGCCTGATCCCCTCGCCGAACCAGTACTCCGCGTTCTTGTCGGATCCGAACACGGAGTTGAGCATGCCGCCGCTGACCTTGGCAAAGCTGGGAAGCACATCCACCGCCGGTTGGGACACAATAGTTTTTGTGCAAACCCCGGCCACGCCGGAGGCGGAGACCTCCTTTATGGTAGCCCCGTCCCGGCCGTGAACACCGGCGGCAACGACGATCGGATTTTTATACTCGAGTCCACAGAACGAGCTGGTCAGCTTCATCTTCGCCCCTATTTAAACATCAATACCGTTTTTTCGCCATAGCTTTTTTGCCTCTTCCTGGCAATTCTGCAGGACTTCCTCTTCATCTACGGTCCTCATGCGCCCCTTCTCCACAACCACCTGACCGTCAACCAGGACGGTTTCCACCTCCCTGCCGAGAAAGGTCATCGTGAAGTAGGAGATCGCCGAGGCCGGTGCAATCGGAGTCGGCGAGTCCGGCCGAATGATCAGGATGTCGGCCCGTTTGCCGGGGGATAGACTGCCTATGCGCTCCTCCAATCCCAAAGCCCGGGCGGCGTTGCCCAAGACCAGGTCCAGAGCCTGAAAGGGGGGCAGCAGCATGGGGTTGGCGTTGTGGGCTTTGTGCAGCAGATAGGCGTAGCGGATGTACTCCGAAGTGTCCAGGGTGAAGAAGCAGTCGTGCCCCAGCGACACGTTGATTCCCCGCTCCAGCATCTCGGGGACCCGGGCCACTCCATTGCCGCCGAGGGAGTTGGTCATGGGGGTGTGGGCGACCTTGACGCCGTTTCGCTCTAAGATGTCCAGATCCTCGTCGTCGACATCGATGCAGTGCACCGCGAGCACATCCGTCCCGAGCAGACCCGTCTCTTCCAACACCTGGGGAGCGGATTTCCCGTACTTCTCCACCAGGAAGGCCCGCGGGATCTCTGCAACGTGAATCTGGATGCCGCAGCCCTGCTGATCGGCGAACTTCCTGGCCGCTTTCAGGGTCTCCGGCGAGTTGGTATAGGCGGTGTGCACTCCCAGACGGCCCTGAATGCGTCCCTCACCCTTGGCGGGATATCTTTCCAGCAGCTCGAGGTTCTCCAGAAACCCCTTCTCCGCTCTTGCCGGATCCATCTTTTCCAGGATGCTCACTCCGGGAATCCGCTCGGTGACCTCGAAGCCCACCTGAGCCCGGAGCCCCACCTCTTCTATGGCCCGGGTGCTGTGGCTCAGAGCCCCGGGAAGGGCGTTCGGTCCCTCCACCATCTCACAGACCGTTGTGGTGCCGCTCTTCAGCATCTTCACAGCGGCGTAGCGGCTGGCCGCGTAGATCCCCTCCCCGGTCGTGATATCCTCCAACCATTCCCAGCCCATCTTCTGCAGCATGTCCCAGAAGCTCTGCAGTTGGCTGAAATCGACGGGCATGTTGTGACCGAGCACGTAGGGCATGTGGGTGTGGGTGATGATGAACCCCGGCATCACGATGCACCCGGAGGCGTCGATGCTTCGGGGGAGTTTATTGTATTTGGCAACCAGCTCCGCCGTGCCTCCCACCTCGAGGATCTTGGTCCCTCGCACCGCGACAGCGCCGTCGGGAATGATTTGTCCGGACAACACATCCTTCTCACAGGTTACAACCAAACCGCCTGTAATCAGCAAATCCGCCATGTTCCCTCCTATTGTTCCTCGAGAGCTGCGAGAATATCCTCCCGCCGGATGGGCAGCCGGGTGAAACGCACCCCCGTAGCCGCGGCCACGGCATTGGCGAAGGCCGCCGCCGTACCCGCTACCGGAGGTTCGCCGATTCCCTTGGCCCCGAAGGGCCCGGTGGGATTGGGATCCTCCACGATGATCGTTTCCGTGGGCAGACGATCCTTGATCGAAGGGACCGCGTAGTCGGCGAAGTTGGCATTTTGAATGCACCCGCCCTCGTGCTCGATCCTCTCCAGGTGGGCCATTCCGAATCCGATCAGGGCAGCTCCCTCAACCTGACCCTCAACGCCGAGAGGATTCACGGCCTGTCCGATATCGTGGGCCGCCAGGTGACGCAGCACCTCGACCCGCCCGGTCAAACGATCGATCCGCACATCCATCAGGTGGGTTCCGAAGTTGTAGGCGATGTAGATGTTTCCCTGGTGCGTCTCATGATCGAACTGGGCATCGGGGGCCCGGGAAAAGGTCAGGTGCATCAGGGGAAATCCCGTCCAGTAGGCCGCCGTGGCTACCTCCTGCAGGGATATCCGCGCCTCGGGATTGTCCGTTCGTACGGCGAAGTTCTCCTCGAGCCGGACCTGCTCCTCTCCGCAGTTCAGCATCAGGACAGCCATCTTCACCAGAGAGGCCTTCACCTCGCCGGCCGCCTTGTACACCGCCATGCCCCCCACGGTGGTGCTCCGGGAAGCAACGGTCGGACCGGAATCATGGACCGAATCGGTGTCCACATGAGGCACCGTGATCCGATCCACGGTCACGCCCAACACCTCGGCGGCGATCTGAGCAAACACGGTGCGGGAGCCCTGGCCCATATCGGTCAGACCGACTCCCACCAGCACGCTGCCGTCCTGGCTCACCTGAACCGAGGCGCCGACCACATCGATGCCCTCGGCGCCGTTGGAGATGCCCTGAAGCAGGCAGGCGCAGCCCCGCCCGTACAGCCAGCGCTCCTCGTCCGGCGCTGCTCTCGAAGCCTGCCCCCGCCGCTCGGCGATCCGATCGATGGTCTGCAGAAGTCCGACGGATTTTTCAAAGACCTGGCCGGTGGCGGTTGCCTGACCGGCCTGAAGACCGTTGTTGCGGCGCAGCTCGAGGGGATCCATGTTCAGCTCCGCGGCCAGCTCGTCCAGCTGGGACTCGGAGGCGAAGGTAACCTGGGGTACTCCGAAGCCCCGAAAAGCCCCGCAGTAGGTCTTGCTGGTGTACACGG
>JAGLQP010000235.1 GCA_023136785.1 Spirochaetales bacterium | reverse complement strand
GTCTGCACCAAACACGTATTGAGGGAAGCAGAGCGCCTTAGAACAATATTACAAAACGCCTTTTAGTTAAGGTAGGGTAAGATAACTGAGAGAAAATTACCGGGCAGTGAAACTCCGATTGGTTTTGGGAGACTGGGGGCTTTCTTATAATGAACTGGGTATGCTTAAGATTTGCTAAAAATGACTGTCGATAAAATGTCGAAGAAAGCTTGAAAAACAGAGGAAATCATGTAAGATATAGCGCCAAACATATATAAAAATATGTAGAGGATGGCTCTTTACAGCTTCCCAAGCTCTTTTGCAAGGTTAGCAACCTCGCCCTAACCCGAGTAGTAAACCGTACTTCGTAATCCAGGATCGCCGATATTTTCTACCTTTAATTGGAAAACATCAATAGTCATGGACTCTCCCAACTTGTAACTGAAAATAGTAGCGTTTCCTAATACCCGATAAAACCGCCCTAATCGCATGGATGTGATTAAAGCTTAGGCCAGTGATCCCGCTCTCAAAATTCAGATACCTAATCAAGCATCTGTTCCTGGATAATCCTCACGGATCGCAGCTCCTCCAATTGCTGGTGATCATAATGGTCAGTCATCATCTGCGTCCTATGACCAGTGAGTTTCTGAAGTTGGGCGTCACTGATTCTCCCTCGCATAAAAGTGTTAAAGAAATGCCTCCATGAGTGAAACGTCAGATTCCTTTCCTTGTGCATATTCCGGTGTAATGTCGACAGCTTTCAAGGCTCGATAGAAGTACTTAAGCACCGCTTTGTGATCGATCGCTTTGTATGGGTCCTTTCCGGCAAATATCAAAGCGTTAAGATCGGTAATTTCTGCGCTGGCCACCAAGCGTTCGAGAAATTTATAGACGAACGAGGGTATTGAGACCGCTCGAAATGAGTTAGTTTTGGGCACCTTCAGGCCGTACTTGCGGTCCCAAGAATGCTTGATTTCGACGAAATCCTCATGCAGGTATTGCCTTTTAAGAGCTTGAATCTCCCCCATCCGCATGCCAGTCGTAGCGGCTACCAGGTTGAAGCAGTAATGGAGCAGATTACTTTGCCATACTCTTTCAAAGTTGGCAGGATTTAGTATCGCCCGAGCTTCCTTCAATGAGAAAATGCCTTTCTCAGCGCTTTTCTCCGACAATTTGGTCACCAGCTTAGCAGGATCTCGAGGGATATAACCCAACCGATGGGCTTCTTTCATCATCACCTTGAACACAGAAAGCGATCGATTTGCCGTTATGGCGGAGCTTGTATTTTTTAAGCTGATGAGCCAATCATCGATCTTCTCGACCGTGATATTGGATAACTTCTCATCTCTGAAATAGGGAAGAATATGATTGAGAAGATAACTTCGCTGTTTGTCCGCATAGCCCCGGGAATAAGGTCCACGGTTGAGCTTTCTCTCTAAATAAGCACACTGATCCCAAACGAACCAATTTTCGGCGAAAACAGAGAACTTCATGTCCTTCTTTCTGGTGACCAACCTTGAAGGATCTGCTCGTAAGCCCAGTTCTCGGCGGCCGCTCGTGAGGTTTGCCCGGTGCTTCTTGCAGTCATCCGTTTGCCATCATCGTCGTAGAATTGAACGTAGTAGATGTAGCGATTCTTCTTAGAAGCTGGTCTTTTGTGAAGGTGAAAAGATCTATGCATTTTCCTGTCCTTCCTTGAATGATACCACAAGACAGGAAAAATTGCTCAGGCTTTTGCTCATATTAAAAAATAGCCCTTCGGGTGAAGAACGTAAGTCCTTGCACCGAAAGGCTTTAAAATCGGGCTGGGCGGATTTGAACCGCCGACCCCACGCCCCCCAGACGTGTACGCTAACCAACTGCGCTACAGCCCGCTGTTTTCAGGTTGTGGAGTCTATCACGGGCTAAAAGCCCGTGTCAACAAGACCCCTATTGCGACCACCCCTCCTGTCGCCCACAGGACCGACCGGCCGCCTATGTGTTATACCGACTCCCCCGCGCCGTCACCCAGCCGGGACATAAACTCAGGGAATTCGTATTCGATGCGTCCGTTCTCTCTGACCTGCATCACCGTATAGCCGTTCCGAGCCATATCATCGAGCATCTTCTCCGCCTCTTGGATCGAAAGCTCGGTCTTCAGAGCGATCAAGGCGGGAGTAACGATCCCGTTTTCTTCCTTAGCAGCTCGAAGGATCTGCTTTTCACTCGAGGCGACGCTCTTCTTCTTGGACTCAGCCACAACCGGTCTGGAGTATCGCGCCGCTGCCAAGCGACGAATTCCTTCGACCATGGGCATGACTCCGACGAAAAGCAGAGGAAAGATGAAGAACCAAAAACCGGTGACCGACCAGGCGATGCCGAAGGCGATCGTGAAGATAATGCCGGAAGTCAGAGAAGCTTCGGCGGATTTTCTTCTCTTGTGGTACCTGCGTTGGAGTTCCTCGTCCGCCTCGTCGTATTGGTCCATTACAATTATGGTACTCAAGACCGCGGATAAAGTCAATTTTCCTGTTTTGAAGAATTCCCCGGATGGTCTATACTGTGAATTAGCGTGCATAAGCAATTGGGTAGAGAGGTTTGAAGGTGGCAAAAAAGAAAACGGAAAACCAGAGAACCCGACTCGAGAAGGAACTGACAGAGGCGATCAAGCAGATAGACGAAGAAGGGCTGATCTTCCTGCTTCAGCAGACCCAGATCCTGATTCACAACGCCCGGGTGGGCAAACTCAACCGTGAGATCGTAGAGCTCGAGCAGAAGAAACTGAAAAGTGGGAAAGCCAAGGCTGCACCTCGGAAAGCCCCTGGAGCCCCCGCAGCCGCCGCGGTCACGGTCGATGAGTCGGACAACGGGAAAGCCTTCTTCCTGACCCTTGGGGGTACCCGGAAGATAATGGATCTGGAAGAGATGCGCCGGCTGGTCCGGATCTGCTACGCCGCGGAAACCAAAAGTGACGCCCTGAAGCAGCTGTACACGGTCTTCGCCCGTGAACGGGGAGATGTCCTGGCCGATGCCAAGATCAGCGGACCCGCAAGCCCCATCATCGAGGGACTGTTTCACGCCATCCGCAGCACCTACCAGCTGAAAGACCGCTAGGCCGCGAGCCTACTTCTCGTGGAAGTCCCGAGGGGGCTTCGATTGTGAGTTGTAACGCTCTCGCCTCTATCGCTCCCAAAAACTACTTCTCGTGGAACCCCGCCATGCCCTTGATCTCGGGGGCCTGACCGGTATCCTCCTCGATGCCCCGGTGCACGATAGCCGCCACACCCGTGGCCAGCCCGAAGAGGTTGATGAAGCCGGTGGCATCCGCGTGATCGTAGGAACTGGCGCCGAAGGAGGCCAGATCCTGCAGGTAGAGGGAGTACGGTGATTTGCGGCCCACAACGATCACATTGCCCTTGTACAGGACCAGGCGCACCGTGCCGCTGGTGTACTCGGAGATCTTGGCCATGAACGCTTCCAGGCTCTCCCGTAGAGGGGCGAACCATTTGCCCGAGTAGACCAGCTCGGAATAGCGCATGGCCAGCATGCGTTTGAAGTGAAGCGCATCCGCATCGAGAGTGATCTGCTCCAGCTCCCGGATGCCGGCATGAAGGATCGTTCCCCCAGGTGTCTCGTAGACGCCGCGGCTCTTCATGCCCACCTGCCGGGTCTCCACCATGTCCACTCGCCCGATGCCGTTCTCGGCTCCGACCCGGTTCAGCTCCTCCACCAGGGCGAGGGGGGACATCTTCTTTCCGTTCAAGGCCACGGGAAACCCCTTCTCGAACTGCACCGTGATCTCGGTCTCCCGGTCGGGGGCTTCCTGGGGGCTCTTGGTGCGCTGGAACATGTCTTCCTTGGGCCGGTTCCAGGGATCCTCCAGATCGCCCCCTTCGTGGCTCAAGTGCCAGAGGTTCTCATCCCGGGAGTAGATCTTCTCCTTGGTGATCTTTCCCAGATCGATCTTGTGGGCATTGGCGTAGTCGATGGCTTCCTCCCGGGAGCGGATGTCCCATATGCGCCAGGGTGCGATCACCTTCAGGTGCGGCGCCAGGGCTTTGTAGGTCAGCTCGAAGCGGACCTGATCGTTGCCCTTGCCGGT
>JAGLQP010000234.1 GCA_023136785.1 Spirochaetales bacterium | reverse complement strand
GTGGCAGACAGTTCCGCCGACAAACTCAAGCGGGTAAAGAGTATCCTGCCCGCCGGAATCACCATGATCAACAATGGGGAAGAAAATTTGTTGGAAAGAAGCAGGGAAATCACGGGCAAAGAGGGTTTCGATGTAGTGATCGTGGCCTGCTCCTCCCCTGAGATCCAGGAGCAGTCCCTGGAACTCATCGGTCTGTACGGAAAAGTCCTGTATTTTGCCGGCCTTCCTCCGAACCACCCGCGGATACGCTTCGACAGCAATCTCCTGCACTATAAGCTGGCCTCGGTACGGGGAACTTACGGTTCGACTCTGTATCAGAACCGCCTGGCCATGGAGATGATCGCCTCGGGTTTCACTGAAAGGTTGTGCGACAGTCGATATCCTCTCGAACAAATCTCGGAAGCCTTTCAAAGAGCCGGCGAGGGACGGGCGCTGAAGACCGTTATCGAACCGTAGGGCATTGGCGAGGAAGCAAGCATGAAGGCACTCCTTGGGATCGATCTGGGTACCACTGGGATTCGCGGCACGCTCCTCAACACAGCAGGGGAGGTGCTGGCCAGACGCAGCCATGGGTACACCGCTCGTGCCCGGTGGATCGATCCAGCGGGATGGGAAGCTCAGGCGGAGGTCTCGATCTTCCTGGACGCCCTGAAAAACATCATTCCGGAAACCCTGGACGCCGGGCGCATCAGCCCCTCAGCCGTACAGGGGATCGCCATCAGCGCCATGGCCCCCGATGCGGTTGCCGTGGATGCCCGTGCCCAGGCCCTGATGCCCTGTATTCTCTGGATGGACCGCCGGGCCGTCGCCGAGGCGGAGGAAGTCCGGCGCCGGATCGGTGAAGATCGGATCTTCCGACTCAGCGGAAATCCCATCGATCCCTACTACGGTCTGATCAAAACTCTGTGGATAAAGAACAACCTTCCAGATGTTTACCGGAAAGCGGCGAAGATCCTCAGCCTGAAGGATTTTCTGGTGGCCAGGCTCACTGGAACCCTGGTCACCGATGTCAGCCATGCCGGGCTTTCCGGGATCGCCTACGACATACGGCGCAATTGTTGGAACAGGGACGTGCTTGAAGAGGTACAACTGGACCCGAACAAGCTCCCCGAACCGCTTCCCAGCGACGACATTGCCGGAACTTTGACAACCGAGGCGGCATCCGAGTTAGGATTGACCCCCGGAACACCGGTGGCGGGCGGCATGATCGATTCGGCCGCCGGGTATCTGGCCTGTGGATGCGTTAAATCAGGGCAGAGTGCCATGACCCTGGGCACTTCGAGCTGCTGGGGCATCTATTCAGAAGATGCCCTTTGGCCCACAGGCATGAACATCACCAAGGCCCCGTGGAACCCGAAAGGATACCTGATCAACGCCAGTTTGGCGGCCGGCGGTGCGGTGCTCACCTGGCTTCGGGAGCTTTTCTTTTCCTCCCGGGAAATAACTCAGTGGAACGAACTTGAAGAGCAGGCGGCCCGGGTGCCGATCGGCTGTGGCGGACTGCTCACCCTCCCCCACTTTCTCGGGGAGCGGGCTCCCCTCTGGGACCCCTATGCCCGGGGTGTGCTCTTCGGCCTCCACACCGGTCACAGCCGGGCGGATCTGTACAGATCGGCGATCGAAGGAATCGCCCTGAGCTTCTACAGGAACAAGCTGCTTCTCCAAGAAACGGGGGTGGCGATCGATCAGAGAATCGTCGTGACCGGCGGATCGGGACGCAGCCCGCTTTTTCGCCGGATCCTGGCCGACGTCCTGGATTCCACGGTGGACTACGTCGGTGATGAGGTGGGGAGTGATTACGGGGCAGCCTGGTTGGCGGGAAAGGCGACGGGCGTCTTTCCAAGTTTTCGGGCTCTGTGCGACAGGAGCCGGATCGCCGAAACCATCGAGCCCGATCCTTCCGCCCATCGCCGGTACGTTCACCTCTACGACCAGATCTACCGTGATCTGTATCCCGGGATAAAGGAAATGTATCCGAAACTGGCGAATCTGCCGAAGCCGGTGGGTGAACCATCGTCGAAGCTCCCAGGAATCTCGAAACAGAGGTAAGGTATGAAAGTCCTGGTAACAGACATGCTCCATAGTTCGATAGAGGAGGAACGAAAGGTGCTGGAGCCGGCGGGCGTCACTATCGACACCACCTTCTGCCGGAGTGAGGAGGATCTGATCCGCCACGGACGGGGAGTTTTCGCCTTTCTCGTCTCCTACGCGCCGGTAACCCGGCGGGTCATGGAGCAGCTTCCGGAACTCAAGCTCATCGTGAAATACGGTGTGGGCGTGGACAATGTAGACGTTAAGGCTGCCCGGGAGCTGGGCAAAATCGTGGCCAACGTGCCGGATTACTGCGTCGAGGAGGTTGCCTCTCATACCGTCGCTCTGATCCTGGCGGGCCTGCGCATGCTCTTCCCGCTGACCGAAGCGGCCAAGACCGGCCTGTGGATCGAAGACCCGTCCACAGAGAAGCTCCGGCGCCCAACGGCCCTGACTGCGGGCATCGTGGGATTGGGACGGATCGGCCGCCGGGTCGCCGAATGCCTGAAGCCTTTGGTCGCCAGGATCCTCTTCTACGACCCCGATATGTCCGCAACAGGTTCAGCCCAGAGCGACTGGGAGAAGGTGGATTCCCTCACGGACCTGGTCGAGCGCTGTCAGATCCTGAGCCTTCACGCTCCCCTGAACGAGGAAACCCTCGATCTCATCGATATGGAGCTGCTGGATCGAGCGAACAGGCTCATCCTGGTAAATACCAGCCGGGCTGCCCTGGTAAATAGAGAGGCACTCGAAAAAGCTCTCATGAACGGACGGGTCTCGTTTTTCGGCAGCGATGTATTCTGGCAGGAGCCCCCCGATTTCACGGATCCCTGGACTGTCCGCTTTCTAAAGCGCCGGGATGTCCTGGTTACTCCTCACATGGCCTGGTACAGTGAGGACAGTGAGAGGGAGGTGCGCCGGAAGGCCGCCGAGGAGATCCTGCGGGTCCTTCAGGGCCTGCAACCTCTGCAGGGCCTGCAGCCCGAATGACTTGAAGCAAAGCTCGGCCATCCGCTACAGTGGGAAGGCAACAGGAGTTACGGTATGAGGCGAATGAAAAATTTACAGGGAGTGCTCGTCCCCATCATCATTCCCATGTTCGAGGATGGGTCTCTGGATCTCGAGGGCAGCCGGCGGCTGGCCGAAACCTTCCTCTCCCTTCCATCGTGCAGCGGTCTGTTCGCCCTCGGAGCCACCAGCGAGTTCATGCATCTGCCCTTCGAGGAGCGTAAAGCCCTGATCGAAGGATTTGGTACGATCGACAGAGGCGAAAAGGTCATCATGGTAAACACAGGGGGGCTCCCCCTCGATCAAGTCTTTGAGCTGACGCACCTGGTCATGTCGGAGGGTCTGGACGGGGTGGCGGTGGTCGTCCCTCCCGATGTACCGACGGAAGTGAGAGAGGTGGAGCAGTACTTCCGCCAGATCGGCGACACCGGCGCTCCCTTCGCCGTGTACTGGTCCCCCGTGGTCAGCGAACACCGGCCTTCTCTACCTCTCGTCTCCCTACTGATGAAGATGAAGAACTTCGTCGGGCTGAAGGACAGCTCCCGGGATATGGTGACCTTTACGGATATCTGCACACACTATGGAGCGGAGATCAGCGCCTTCCAGGGTGTGGAGATGCTTCATCTGGCTTCCCTGGCCGTGGGTAGTGTCGGCGTGGTCGGCGGGGGCTTGAACCTGTATCCGCGGCTTCTGGCCGAGATCAGCACGGCTTTCTCCGCCCGGGAGCTCCGGAAAGCCCGGACCCTGCAGCGGCGTGTGAATGAGAGCTGGGACTATATCGCCCAGGGAAGGGGCTTCCGCAGCCTGTGCAAGCACTACTGGAAGGAGCGGGGCGTGATCCAGGGCACCTTCTGCCGGGAAGGGGCAAACCTGACACCCACGGCGGAACAGATGAAAAAGCTACGGGCGATTGCGGCGGTCTAGACGGAATCGTCGCGGGAGGTTGTATGAAGATCTACGGAGCCGGTTCCCTCGAGGACATCAAGCTGTGCAGCAAACTGGGGGCAGCGGGAATTCTGACCAACCCG
>JAGLQP010000233.1 GCA_023136785.1 Spirochaetales bacterium | reverse complement strand
GATTACCGACTACACAGTTGCAGTAAGCCCGGAGAAAACCAGCGGCTCCGCGGCCCTTTCACTTTCGATCGGCGGGCTTGCTGGCGGGCATTCGGGAATCGACATCCACCTTCCCCGACTAAACGCCATCGGGCTGGTCACGGAAGCCTTGGACAGCCTTCTAGGGGCTTTCCCTGTTCGCGTCGGTCGTTTCGAAGGGGGAGAAGCTACTAACTCGATTCCAGCCAGGGCCGATTGTACCGTGCTGGTTCCGGCGGAGTTGAAGCGGCAGGCGGTCTCCCTGCTCGAGAAGTGGCGGGAGCAAACACTGTCGCGGGCTCGTGTAAACGAGCCGGGCCTCGAGATCTCCATAAGCGAGGCTGAGCAAGGCAAAGCCTGTACAATAGAACAAACCGATACGATCTGCCGGCTCCTGAAGGAAATCCCCCACGGTCCTTTGGCCTTCAGCCGGGATATCGAGGGGCTGGTGGAGAGCTCCAACAATCTCGCTCAGGTAAGGAGCAAAGAGGATGTGTTCGAGATCAATGTGAGCTGCCGCAGTTCCGTGGAAAGCGCGTTGGAAGAGTTGAGCAGGCAGTTGAGGAGCATCGGCGAAAAGTGCGGAGCTGAGGTCAAGCAACACAGCCGCCTTCCCGGTTGGACCGCGAAGCCAAGTTCTCCGTTCAGCGAGCTGGTGCAGAGGCACTACCGCAGCGCCCTGGGTAAACCGGTGACCCTAAAGGCCTATCACGCCGGCTTGGAGTGCGGAGTCTTTATGGGGATTGCCCCAAACCTGGAAATGGCTTCGATCGGGCCCGACATCCGGTCGGTCCACACGTCCGAAGAGAACCTAGAGATCCCGAGTGTGGCCCTGCTCTGGGATGTGCTGTGCCGAATTAGTGCCGGGATGGGAGAGCTCCGTAGGAGCAGGAGGAAAGGATGAATGAACTTACGTCTGCGGAAAATCAACCCTGGGTGCGTACTGTCGAGACGATCCTGGAAAACGCCTCGGCCGAAGGACGGCAGCAACTGTTCGAGCATGAGGTGTATGAAATTCTGGCGGAGCTTCAAATCAAGACCCCGACCTACATCATCGCCAGGGATGAGAAGGACATCACCCACAGCACTCTCTCTGTATTCTCCTCCGACAGAATCGTGCTCAAGGTCATTTCCAGCGAGATCGCTCATAAACAGAAAGCCGGTGGGATAAAGGTCGTCTACAAAGACCTCGATTTCGTGAAGTACTCGGTCCGGGAGATGCGACAGCAGTTTGGCGAAAAAAAACTGGCTGTCGAAGGAGTGCTGCTGGTGGAGTACGTGGACTACTCCAAGGATCTGGGCAACGAGATCCTGCTTGGCTTTCGGGAAAGTATGGCCTTCGGCCCCGTCATTTCTTTCAGCAAGGGCGGCACCGATGCCGAACTTTTTGCCAGCCATTTTTCCCCGCCCAACCTTATTCTTCCTCCTCTGGACAGACAGTGGGCCAATGCCCTGATGATCTCCACTCACATCAGCGGGAAGTATCTGGCTGAAGAGCATGCCGACTATATCTCAAAAATTGTCGACGTGGAGGTGAAGTTCAGCGCCCTGGCCGGCAGCTTCTCCAACTTTTTTTCTTCCCCGACCCAATTTGTGCTGACCGAGTTTGAAATCAATCCCCTCGTGTTTGACATCAACGGGAATCTGATCGCCATCGACGGCTATGCCACCTTCTGCAGAAAAAGCAAAAAACCGGCAGATATGAGCATCAAAGCGAAAGAGACGCTGCGTCCTCTGTTTGAGCCTACAGGTATTGCCGTTGTGGGATTCAGTACCTCCGACAGCAGCAAGGCGGGCAACATCATTGTCAAGAATCTGATCGATCTCAAGCGGGAGGATGTCTACTGCGTAAATATCAAGGGGGGAAAGACGAAGATCTCCGGCAGATCCATGGTTCTGTACAAGTCGGTTACCGACATTCCCGATCCCCTGGATCTGGCCATCGTCACCGTTCCGGCGGAAGCCACCATCAGCGTGGTCGAAGGTTGTGCCAGGAAAGGGGTGAAGGCGATTCTGCTTATTCCCGGCGGATTCAGCGAAACCAGGAAGAACCGCGATCTGGAGGAGAAGATCCTCGCGGTGGCTCGGAAGAACGGAATCCGGATCATGGGGCCCAACTGCCTGGGAGTGGTCTATGCGGGGGACAAGGATCATCCCGGGCTGAACACCTTCTTCATTCCGGAAGAGAAGTTCAAGGTCAACCTCGAGCAGGAGAAGAATGTGGCTATCCTGAGCCAGAGCGGTGCGGTCGGGATCATGGAGATCTATAACCTGAGAAGCGCGATCAGTCCCAAGGTAATCGTCAGCTACGGCAATCAGCTCGATATCGATCCTTCCGATCTGGTTCAGTACTTCGAAGAGGATCCCATGGTGGATGTGATCGGCCTGTATATCGAAGGATTCAATCCCGCGGCGGGCCGCAAATTTTTCAACATAACCTCCCATTGCAGAAAACCCATCGTTGTTTATAAGGCCGGCCGGACCGAGGCGGGGCAGATGGCTACCCGTTCCCATACGGCCAGCATTGCCGGAGAGTACGAGATCGCCAAGGCGGCGATGAAGCAAGCCGGACTGATCGTGGCCGATTCCATGATCGATCACGGTGATTTTGTAAAGACCTTCGCCCTCCTGCACAAGTTCAAGGTTGCGGGAAACCGGGTAGCGGTAATTGCCAATGCCGGTTATGAAAAGACCTACGCCGCGGACAACCTGCGGAATCTGGTGTTGGCCAAATTGGACAAACAGACGGTGCAGAAACTGAAAAGCATCATTCCGCCCTACGTCAACGCCGAGCCCCTGCTTGATCTGACTGCCATGGTTTCGGACGAACAGTTCGAGCGCTGCATCGACATCATGCTCAGCTCCCCGACCGTGGACGCCCTCTGTATCTCGATCGTTCCCCAAGCCCAGCTGTTGCACACCACCGACAAGGAGATCGAGCACTACGAGAAGAACATCGCCGCCAGAATCGTCGAAACCGTGCACAAGCACAACAAGCCTACGGTGGTCTCGGTGAACGTAGTCAGCGGGGCCGATGCGCTGTACAACAGGTTCGGCCAGGTGATGGACTCGGGGGGTGTGCCCACCTATCTTACCGCGGAGCGAGCCATGACCTGCCTGAACGCCTTTGTTCGCTACCATCTGGTCAAGGAGCGAGGCATCATCAGTGAGTGGTTGAGATAGCCGGGGGGAGAACCTAAAAATGCATACGGATATAAAGCACCGCTATTCCATATCAGCCCAGCAGGATGAGCAGGTCAATCATCCGGGGGCTCCTCAAGCTGGCCAATAAGCCCGGGATCATATCCTTTGCCGGCGGACTACCCAATCCGCAGACCTTTCCCCACGAAGAATTGAAGCAGAAAAGTGTCGGCAGCGGCAATGAGTGCTATCAAAACATGCCCAAGTTTATTTACACGATCCCTGATTTTCAGAATCCCAGCGGGATTACCATGAGTCTGCAGAGAAGAAAAGAGCTTCTCAACATCGTCGAGGAGTTCCTTCGCCGCGGATTGCTGGAAAGGCGTATCGAGGCCAACATCACCCTGTATCGAAGTAAGCTTCGGTGTATGCTTGCTGCCCTGGAAGAGCACATGCCCCGTATGCCGGGTTTGACCTGGGTGGTTCCCCAGGGCGGAATGTTTCTCTGGATCACGCTTCCCGAGCAGATGGGCGCGGACGAGATGTTCAAAGAAGCCATCGAGAGAAACGTTGCCTACGTGGTAGGTTCGGCATTCTACCCCAACAACGGCGGCCACAACACGATGCGCCTCAACTTTTCCTACTCCAGCAACGATGAGATCCGTGAAGGTATCAAGCGCCTGGCCGGGCTGGTTCGCTCCCGGCAGCGGGGAGTCGCCTGATCACTGTGTTCTCAGACCAATTACCGGTGGAAAACCAGGATAGTCTTTTTATGTTATGGCGGTTTCTGTTTCTTTCGCTTCCGAGGGCGGTGTTTTCCGTAAGTCTTGCGGTACAGCTAGCTAAAGCTCTTTTTTAAGCCGGTGGTCGGTAGCAAACAATAGACGTTGTCCCAAAGTTGTATGATGGACT
>JAGLQP010000232.1 GCA_023136785.1 Spirochaetales bacterium | reverse complement strand
GCCGCTGCGCCGCCGGGCACAAGGCGATGTGGCATCCCGAATGGGACGGATTGCCTTCCGAGGAGTTCCTGGTCAAGCTCGATCCCCTGATGAAAGGCTTGCGGGACCGGCTGTATCGCGACACATACACCTCGGATGCGAAAGCCGGGGAATTGACCGAGGAGTGGGCCGTACGCCTGGGAATCCCATCAGGAATCGCCGTAGCCGTCGGGGCTTTCGACGCCCATATCGGAGCCGTGGGAGGCGGAATCGGCGAGGCTACCCTCACCAAGATCATGGGAACCTCGACCTGCGACATGATCGTGGCACCGGAGGGGGAAGTGGGCGGCAAACAAGTCGCCGGGATCTGCGGCCAGGTGGATGGATCGATCGTACCCGGGATGATCGGATTGGAAGCAGGCCAGTCCGCCTTCGGCGATGTATACGCCTGGTTGGTCAACCTGCTGTATTGGCCGCTCCAGTATGCCGAGTCCATTCCGGATGATCCCGAGCAGAAGGAAAAACTGCGTCAGGATATCAAGGACAAGCTTCTCCAGAATCTCACCGAAGAGGCGGCCCGGATTCCTCCCGGACAGTCGGGGCTACTCGCCCTGGATTGGCTCAACGGCCGCCGCACACCTGATGCGGATCAGAGCCTGAAAGGCGCTATCATCGGATTGAGCCTGGGAACCGACGCTCCGAGGATCTTTCGTGCTCTGGTGGAAGCAACGGCCTACGGCTCCCGGGCGATCGTCGAACGCTTCCGAGACGAGGGAGTAGCCATCAAGGAGGTCGTTGCCCTGGGAGGGATTGCCCAAAAATCCCCCTTCGTCATGCAGGTCACGTCGGATGTCCTGAACATGCCCATCAAGGTGGCGACGTCGGAACAGACCTGTGCTCTTGGTGCAGCCATGTTCGCCGCGGTTGCCGCCGGCATCTATGATTCCGTAGCCGCCGCTCAAGGCAAGATGGGCAGCGGCTTCAGCAGGACCTACACACCGAATGATGCGAATGCGAGGGTGTACGACGGGCTCTACAAGAAGTACCTGAAGCTGGGCCAGACTCTCGAGCAGCAGCTTCGAGAGCTGTGAGATCGATGGATCGCGCTGCCATCAAACACATGCAGGAAGAGGTCTACAGAGCCAACCTGGAGCTCAAGGAGAGCGGTCTGGTGCTGGCCACTTTCGGGAATGTCTCCGGAATCGACAGGGCCAGCGGAATCGTTGCCATCAAACCCAGCGGGCTGCCCTACGAAGAGTTGTCTCCCGACAAAATGGTGCTGGTAGATCTCGAGTACAACGTGGTCGAGGGGGAGCTAAATCCATCCTCGGATACAAAAACCCATGTGATGCTGTACAAGGCATTCGACGAGATCGGCGGGATTGTACACACCCATTCAAAGCACGCCACGGCCTGGGCACAGGCGATGAAACCACTGCCCTGCTTCGGCACCACCCACGCCGATATCTTTTACGGCCAGGTTCCCTGTACATCGATCATGCGGGACGATCAGATCCATCGGGATTACGAAGAGGAGACGGCCGTACAAATCCTGGAAACCTTTGAACGCTTCGACTACCGACAGATACCGGGGGTTCTCGTCGCCGGCCACGGCCCATTCGCCTGGGGGCAAACACCCGCGAAGGCTGTGTACCACAGCTTGATGCTTGAATACATCGCAGAAATGAATATCATAACCCTATCCCTCGAGCCCAGTTTGAGAGAAATCAAGCAGACACTGCTGGATAAACACTTCCTACGCAAACATGGTGAAAACGCCTACTACGGACAACCGGAAAAGGATAAAGGATGATCTATAAACCGTACGGTAAAACGGGAAAACAATGCTCAGGTCTAGGATTCGGTGGAATGCGCTTCAAAAGCATCGACGACCAGGACGCCTGTGTGGAGATGATGATAGAAGCGGCCAAGGGAGGAGTGAACTACTTCGACACCGCTCCCGCCTACTTCGGGGTCAAGAGCGAGAGCGTCTTTGGGGCCGGATTCAAAGAACTGCGCAGGCTGAACCTGCCCTTCTACTGCGCCACCAAGACCTTCGCCTCGACAGAGACGGCGATCCGGAAAGAAATCGAGGCCCAGCTGAAGCGTCTCGGACTCGATTCGATCGATTTCTACCACGTGTGGTGCATCATCGACTTGAATACGTGGGAGGAACGCAAGGAAAATGGGGTGGTCACAACGTTTCGAAAGCTGAAAGAAGAAGGGCTGATCAAGCACATCTGCGTTTCCAGTCATCTGATCGGAGACCAGATCAAGGAACTTCTCAAAGAGGAGGTGTTCGAAGGGGTTCTGTTCGGCTATTCGGCGTACAACTTCTCGATCCGCGAGAAGGCGTTTGAAACGATCAGCCAGCGGAATCTGGGCTGCGCGGTCATGAATCCCCTGGGCGGAGGAATCATCCCCGAGAATCCGGAGATCTTCGACTTCATCAAAACCCACGAGGATCAGAGCGTGGTGGAGGCAGCCCTTCACTTCCTCTTCTCCCACCAGCGGATTACCACCGCTCTGGTGGGCTTCGGCAACCTCGAGGAAGTGAAACAAGCCCTGCACGCGGTTGAGACGTACACCGGTGTCGATGAATCACACATCAGCAAGATCAGAGATTCCTTCAAAGAGGCCTTTCTCGATCTTTGCACCGGCTGCCAGTACTGCGATCACTGTCCGGAAAAAATACCGGTTCCGAAATTGATGGACGCTTACAACCACTTTAAGCTTCACGGGAAAAAAGATGCGGCTCTGGATCGCCTGAAGTGGCACTGGGACATACCCCCCAGCGAGGCGGCCAGGTGCACCGAGTGCGGCCAATGCGAAGAAGCCTGCACCCAGCACCTTCCGATTATCAAGCGGCTCGAAGAAATCGCCGCTATGGCCCCCTCAAAGTAAATACAAAGGAGAACGACTATGAAGTACAGAGATTTAGGGAAAACTGGAATGAAGATCTCCGAGGTTAGCTTCGGCGCCTGGGCGATCGGCGCCGATTGGGGCACCGTGGAAGACAAGGATTCACTGGCCGCCCTGCACAAGGCGGTAGACCTGGGGATCAATTTCATCGACACGGCGGATGTCTACGGCATGGGCCACAGCGAACAGTTGGTCGCTCAGCTGCGGAAAGAGCGTTCGGAGCAGCTCTACGTTGCCACCAAGGCAGGGCGCAAATTGGATCCTCATGTGGCGGAGAAGTACACTCCACAGAATATCCGCAGCTTCATCCAAGAAAGCCTGAAAAACCTCAAGGTTGACGCCTTGGACCTACTCCAGCTGCACTGCCCGCCTCGAGAAGTGTACTACACGCCCGAGCTCTTCGATGCCCTCGACGGCATGGTCAAGGAAGGATTGATCAAAAACTATGGAGTGAGTGTCGAGAAGGTGGAAGAGGCGTTGAAAGCGATTGAATTCCCCGGCGTCAAGACGGTGCAGATCATCTTCAACATGTTCCGTCAGCGACCCGCAGAGTTGTTTTTCCGTGAGGCCAAAGCCCGGAGGATCGGTGTAATCGTGCGCGTGCCTCTGGCCAGCGGGCTTCTTACCGGCAAGATGACAAGGGACACGAGTTTCGAAAAAGACGATCACCGCAACTACAACCGCGAGGGCGCGGCTTTCGACAGAGGGGAAACTTTTGCCGGCGTGAACTATGAAAAGGGTCTGCAGGCCGTGGATGAGTTGAAACGTATCCTGCCCAAGGATTTTACCATGGCCCAGTTCGCCCTGAAATGGATCCTCATGCACGACGCGGTTTCCTGCACGATTCCTGGGGCAAAACGCCCTTCCCAGGTGGAGGACAACTGCCGAGCCTCCGACTTGCCCGATCTGTCCGGTCAAGTGATGGACGGGGTGCGGGAGATCTACGAGAAATACGTGAAAGCCGACGTTCACTATCGCTGGTAAGGCGCGCGGCGGAGCTCACGCGGCGGAGCCGATGCTGTGAGCCCACGCGGCGGAGCCGCGCGCAGCAGGGTATTTCCGCTGAAAAACCGCTTAAAATACGACGGCTCATCCGATAGTATTAATGAGATCTCCAATTGAAATTTGCATAATTGGGGATACATTAGTGTACAGCGGGTGAAACAGATGAAAAAACTA
>JAGLQP010000231.1 GCA_023136785.1 Spirochaetales bacterium | reverse complement strand
CGATAGGAAGCGGTCCACCAGGAACGGCTCGAAGTGTCGACCTCTCTTCTCGACTATGATCGTCTTTGCCTCATCGTGGGACAAGGCCTCCTTATAGGGCCGCTGCATCCGTAGGGCATCGTACACATCGGTGATGGCTACGATTCGGGCGCATAGAGGTATCAGCTTTTCTCCTATACCGTGAGGGTAGCCGCTTCCGTTCCAGCGTTCATGGCCGCGAGAAAACCGATATTTTCCACGAACTCAGCATTGACCTCGGGATACTCGGAATCGGCAAGAAGCGCTTCGGCCAGGCTGCGGCTGTAGCGATTGACCCGCTCGATGTGGTTGCCAGTGTCATTATCCTTTAACCGAGCCGCCTCGAGAAGGCTCAGGTAAGTTGTTTTGAGCATCTGCCGATACTCCGCCGAGATGTCGCTGAAAATCCCCTGAAAGGCTACCGGCTCAGTTTGGCCCTCGTCGCCGAATAGAGGCAGGATGACGAGATTCGCGATCACCGACAACTGGTCCTGGGTTCTCTTCTCCAGCCTGCCGTACCAACAGTATCCGGCTTCGGCGGAGTTCACGCTGCGGTAGAGGGTGTTTCGAGCCTGCTCATCGAAGCTTTCCAGAAAATAGAGGGAAAGGTGCTGCCCCTCTACCGTATCCCGGCCGCCAAAGCTGGCCGGGAAGGCGGGATTGGTCCAGAGAATTTTCAATGTCCGGTCGAGCAGTATCGCCGGTGTGCAGCTGTGCTGCAAACTACGGCGGGCCAGGGACACGCAGGCCTGCGTCCAGAAATCCTGGTTTGAATGCCCCTGCTCTTCAGGATCGATCTCCTCTAAGATACCGCCTTCGTCACCGTCACGCATTCCCACAACGGCCATGCTACCCGAAAAAAGGAATGAGATTCAATGCGATAACGGCGCAATACCTGCACTCATAACCTTGTTTTCTCCTCCCCTCGCCTTGCTTTTTCTCATAATTTACCGTGAAATGATCTGAAACGAGGAGGATCAATATGAAATACGGGGATCAGTACAAACAAGAGATCATATCCAAACCGGCCAAACCCAATCTGCCCTACAGCCCGGCTGTCGGCTGCGGACCCTTCCTGTTTATATCGGGAAGTGTGGGCAGAGACCCAAACAGCGGAGAGATTGCCAAAGGTGATGTGGGCAGTCAAACCCGCCAAACGATGCGAAACATCGCCGGCCACCTGAAAAAGGCGGGCAGCAGCTTCAATCACGCGCTGAAAGCAACGATCTTCATCACCGACATGGGTCTGTTCGCCGAGATGAACGAGGCCTACGCCTCTTTCTTCGACAGCGATCCCCCGGCCCGCAGCTGTGTGGAAGTGTCCCGTCTGCCCGACCCGGATGCTATCGTGGAGATCGAGCTAATCGCCCTGCGTCCGTAGAAATAAAGTTCCAGAGGAAACCATGTCGACAAAACTCGTATATGGGAAGTACCTGGTGATCGACGAGAACACGGTAATCCCCTCCGGCGCCCTCTATATCGAACAGGATCGAATCGTCGATTACGGCACCTACGGGGAGATCACTCGGAAGTACAGGGCCGATCAATCCCTCGGCTCGGCGGAAACTCTGATCATTCCCGGCCTGGTGAACGCCCACGGCCACGGGAAAGGACTGACCGACTTTCAGCGCGGCCAGGTCGACGAAACGCTGGAGACCTGGAAGTGGCGCAGCTTTCCCCCGGTCGATCCGTTCCTCGACACCTGCTGGGCCTGTGTGCAACTGCTCGCCGGCGGCGTGACAACGACCATGCACAACCACGGCCTGGTAGATCCGGGGGGGTTTGAGCAGGAGTTTGCCGCGGTCCTCGAGGCCTACAAGCAGTGCGGAGTGCGGGTGGCCTTTGCGCCCAGCCTGAGTACGGAGAACGTCTTCACCTACGGTGAGGATCAAGTCTTTCTCGAATCCCTGCCTCCGGAGCTGCGGGGTAGTTGCAAAGGAATCCTCAAGCGCTCCGCCGTTTTCGGCGAGAAAGAGTACTTCCGATCGGTGCGGAAGCTTCACGCCGACTTTGCCAGCTCACAAATCCAGATCATGCATGGGCCTGTATCTCCCCAGTGGGTCCGGGAAGAGGCCCTGCAGCAGATACGCAGGGACGCCGACGAACTGGATATACGAGTCCACATCCATGTGCAACAAACTCAGCTGCAGAAGCTGTACGGTCTGAAACGCTACGGCAAATCCTTGATCGCCTATCTCGCCGACCTCGATTTCCTGGCGGAGGATGTAACCTGCGGACACTGCGTCTGGATCTCGGAACAGGACATCGATCTACTCTGCCGGTCCGGCGCCTCGGTTACCCATCACCCCGGCTGCAATCTCCGGGTCCGAAACGGGATCAGCCCCGTCTTCGAACTCATGCAGCGGGGAGTGGTGGTTGCCATCGGTATGGATGAGAAGGAGGTCGCCGACGACAAAGACTACCTGGCCGAGCTGCGGGTAGCGGCCAAGCTTCATCGGCTGTCCTCCCACCGGCTCGATTCCCCCTGTTTGGGCTCCCGGGAGATCTTCCGGATGGGAACGCGAAACGGAGCTGCGGTGCTGGGCTTCGACGGTTGGGTCGGTACGCTGCATCGGGGCAAACGGGCGGACCTGGTTCTGCTCGATATGGAGGCGATCAGCGAACCCTACACGTACGAGGGCCACGATCCTCTGGACCTGCTCCTGTACCGGGGCAACAAGAATCATATCCGAACCGTCCTGGTGGACGGCGAGGTGCTGCTGGATCAGGGGAGATTCACCCGGATCGACAGGGAAGAGGTGATTCGGAAGCTCCGGGAGTCGATCCCAGCGGATTACGGGCAGCGCTTCGATGAGGCGAACCGGTCGATGTCGGCGCTTCGTGAGGCGATCGCCGAGCACTTTGACCCCTGGTACGAGGAGATCGAGGAGTGGCGGAAACAACCCTACTATTTCATGAATAACCGCTTCTGAGAACGAAATTCAGTAAAGGCTCGATCAGCCGCGTAGCCGGTTGGCTACTCCTAGCTTCCCAACCTCCAGCCGAAGGAGAGCTCGGCCATGGCAAAGATCATTATTTCTTCCCACCAGAAATCGTAGGACGCACCGAGATGGGCCCCCACGTTGAAAAATCTCTTTTGGCCCACCGTGCGCCAGCGGTAGCCCAGATTGCCGTAGATGTTGAGGATGACCTGCTCGAAGGGGATCTCCCCGGCTCCCTCGATCTCCAGACCACCGCCGTAGTACAGACGGTTCGGATTGTAGGGGCTGATATCCCAGAAGTGCAGAACACTCAACCCGAGGGCCGGAGTGTAGATCCAGGTATCGTCGGGATAGAGGATCCAGTTCAGGGCGCCCAGGCCGTCGAGGCGGAGGTGCGGGGCGAGATAGAGGTCCTCGGCGACGCTGAAACCGTATTCCACAATAGGTCCCCACTGCAGAAAGCCGAGAAGATTGACGTTGAAGTAGCTGCTAGGCATGGGGGGATCATCCCCTGCCTCCACCGCTACGGTCACCGTCGAGCCTTCCGCTGTCTGTTCGACGATCTTCTCCACATCTGCCATCTTCACGATATAGACGGTTCCATCCTCCGTTTGGATCTTGATTCGATGCTCGGGGTACTTTTCGGTTTCGATGATCTTTCCCGTGATGACCTGTCCGTCGATCAGATACACCACGTCTACGGTTTCCTGAGCGCTAATGGACGCGACCGTCAGAACCAGCAGAATCAATGAGACCAATGCCTTTTTCATGCGACCTCCTCCCGGTCGATCTTTAGTCAATAGTTGATCAATATGATAATAGATGTATTTCCACTGTTCAAGGGAACGAATCCCCCCGATGCCCTAAAGCTCGCGAGATCTCCCCGGCCGCTTTCAGCACCATCGCCGACAGGGCGGATCCTGAGTCAGAGTTGCCAGATCGATATCCCGACTCTTGTTCGAAGTCCGTCATTTAATTTCTTTTTCCGGAGGCCGGGCATAGAAGGCCCGTTTGGACTGCACCAGCCCGGCTTCGACCATGGCCTCGGTAATCTTGAGAGTCACGGAGGTGGGATCGATAACCACAACGCCTAGCTTGCGGGCCGCTTCTTCGGCGTAGCCCACCAT
>JAGLQP010000230.1 GCA_023136785.1 Spirochaetales bacterium | reverse complement strand
CGTTGTTCCGGGTGATCGATAGGCAGACCTGGACGCTTGTGTCGGAAAATAACAGATCCAGCTCGCCGGTTTTGGTCTTTGCGAAGTTCACCTTCTGGCCAAGACGGATGAGCCAGAGAAATATGTGATTCTCGAAACGTTTGCCGCTGTCCGCCTGGCTCGGACGTGCGTGCTGAGTCAGGCCATTATCTGCCAGATAGACCTTACGTCGAGCCGTCGCTCCAGCGTACTGAGTTTATTCAGTTATCCCTTGATTTCTCCCCGGCAAGGCAATAGACGCACCGGGGCGAGATGAATACAATCGCAAGGGTCATGAAGCAGGGACTCGTACAGATCTATACGGGAGATGGAAAAGGAAAGACCACCGCCGCGCTGGGTTTGGCGCTCCGAGCCGCTGGCCGGGGTCTGAAGGTATTTATTGCCCAGTTTGCCAAAGGCATGTTTTACGGCGAGTTGGAAGCTCTCAAACGATTTGAATCCCAGATCACGCTGCACCAGTACGGACGCAAGTGCTTCATCCACGATGAGCCTACAGAGGAGGACGTTCGACTGGCCAGAGAGGGTTGGCGGGAAATCCAGGAGATTATGGATGGAGGCGAATACGACCTGCTGATCGTGGATGAGATCGGGATCGCCCTGCACTATCGTCTGGTCACTCTCGAGGAAGTTCGAGAACTGATCCGCCGCAAACCGGAAACAGTAGAGCTGGTGTTGACGGGGCGGAAGATCCCCGAAGAGCTCTACCCCCAGGCCGACCTGGTTACCGAGATGCTGGAGATCAAACACTACTACAATGCAGGGGTGCAGGCCCGAAAGGGAATCGAGTTTTAACACCGGCGCAGCTACCGGAAGCCGAGACAGGGAGCTGATTGTATGAACGAAAACGAACTATTTGTCTACGTTGGTACCTACACCGAGAAGATACGCTTCGGCACCGGACAGATCTTCGAAGGTAAGGGTGAGGGAATACACATTTACAAAATGGATCCCACCACAGGATCGTGGCGGCCCTACCGTACGGCCAAGGGGATCATGAATCCCTCCTACCTCGCCTTCCACCCCAACCGACGCTTTCTATACGCTGTGAATGAGCTCAAAGGTTACGAGGGCGCAGCTACCGGGTCGCTCAGTTCCTTCGCAATCGACCCACAGAGCGGAGAGCTATACTTCATAAACAAGGTGCCGACACATGGTACTGATCCCTGCCATGTCACCGTAGATCAAACAGGCAGACATGCCTTGGTGGCTAATTTTGCCAGCGGCAGTGTGTCTGTGCTGCCGATACGGGAAGACGGAAGCCTGACAGATGCCTCCGGTGTCATCCAGCATGATGGTTCGAGCGCCGACCCTGTCCGTCAGAGCGGACCCCATGCCCACTCGGTCACCCTTGACGCTTCCAATCGCTTTGCCTACATCCCCGACTTAGGGCTGGACAAGTTGATGATCTACAGCTTCGATTCCAATCGGGGAAAACTCAAACCCCATGCCCAGCCCTGGTTCGAAACCAAGCCGGGAGCCGGGCCGCGGCACTTCATGTTCCATCCCAACAACAACTTTGCCTATCTGATCAATGAACTGGATTCAACGATAGTGAGCCTGGGCTATGACAGGGAAACGGGGACTGTGGAAGAGATACAAACCGTACCTGCCCTTCCCGAGTCCTTCGGGGGACAGAGCACCTGCGCGGATATCCACGTCGATCCATCAGGAAGGTTTCTCTTCGGGTCGAACCGGGGCCACGACAGCATCGTCATCTACACCATCGACGGCAGGACCGGCAAACTGACCTACGTCGGTCATGAATCGACCCAAGGAAGGGCTCCTCGGAACTTTGTCATCGACCCCACCGGAAAGTTCCTGTTCGCGGCAAATCAGGACACCGACAGCGTCGTACACTTCAGCATCGATCAACAATCCGGTCGGCTGACGCCCAGCGGTCAGATCACGAACGCTCCGACCCCGGTCTGCCTGAAGATACTGGGGTGAATGCTCTGCATCTACACCGGGATCTCCTGGCGATTCAGGTCCACAGATATCCTACTATCTGCAATCAGGTTATGGGCTTTTGTATCAAAGGTAAGCCATACTCCTTCCATTTCCTGAGCCAGGGCTGCGTAGACCGCATCATATCCGGTCAGTCCTTTGCGTACAAAATGGGGAATTCGATCGGTAATTCCAGGTGTGAGAGGATATCGAAGTACACCGGAGCGCACGATTCGGTTGACGTGCAGCGAATAGACTTCATGAGCCCGGGGATGGTGCCTATACAGCACTGCAAGCACCTCGTAGAGAAACAGTTCCGGAAGGATGAATTGTCTTGGGCTTCGAAGCAAGAACCGTAAAACCCGATCGGCCCGATCCTGGCCGCTACCGGGGAGATACCATTTGAGCGCTACCGAAGCATCGAGAATGTAAGTCATTCCTCGTATCCGCGCAAGGTACGCAGGGTATCCACCGGATCCACGGATTCATCACCGGCCCGGGCTCTCCATCTTTCGGCCTGCCTGATAAAGGCCTCTTTCTCTTCCTCCGCCTGCTTATCGATGAAACGGTGGGTGAAATCTTCGTAGGAGATCAGAACGGCTCGGAGTTTCTTACCTTTGCTGATCATGATCGGCTCGTGATCTCTATCGAGCATATCCAGCACTTCCCCGAGCCTGTTGCGGAGGGTCAGCGCGTTGACGCTTCTCATAAAAAAACACTATACATGTCAAGTGTATATGTCAAGTGTAGAGTTTATAGTTTAAACCGGTGTAGTAGACGTTTCTGCGGCTGAAGATCATGGCTGCGCGGAGTTCAGTCTGCCAGAAGCTTCTCGAAGAAGCGGATATACTCCTCGGTGTCCCACTCTCTGGTACCGATCGTACCGGCAATGACGAAACCCTCACGATCCACGATGTAGGTCGTTGGGATGCTGCGGGCTCCGTAGGTGGCGCCGATGCGACCCGTAGTGTCGAGGAGAATATGAAAGCTCAAACCATACTCATCCACAAAACGCTGTACGCTGCTGCGGTCTTCCTGAAGGTTGACCGCTACGATTTCAAGCCCTTTTGCGTTGAGTCTCTGGTACAGCTTTTCCATGGAGGGCATCTCGAAGCGACAGGGGCCGCACCATGTGGCCCAGAAGTTCAGGAGCACCACCTTCCCTCTGAAATCGCTCAAGCGACGTGCCGCTCCAGTCAGATCCTGAAGCTCGAAATCAACGATTTCGGTTCCCTCTTTGAAAGGCTGAAGGCCAATACTGAGGAGCTCGTCGGTGGTAACAGTGGTAGCAGAGGCTGCGAAGGTTAGCAGGGTCAGAGCTGAAAGAATGAACATTAGTGATTTTCTCATATTTAATCCCCACATCAAAAATATCAAAAACCTTGAATCAGGGCAAGTTTTTTTCAGTAAAAAGCGGCGGCGGACTTGACACTTTATCCGATGTATTTAAGAATAGTTATCGTTACTAAAATCAGGAGAGGTCAATTATTTTGAGAAAAACGGAGCAAAGGACCGTGATTCTGGAAGAACTCCGTCTCTGCAGGAATCATCCCGGTGCCGATGAGGTATACCTGCGGGTCATGGAGAGGCTCCCTCGAATCAGCCTTGGAACCGTGTATCGCAACCTGGAACTCATGGTATCCCAGGAAATCATTCGACGTCTCAACTCGAGTTCGGGACAGATGCGTTTTGATCCTGTAGTCGAAGCGCACTACCATTTTCATTGCAGCCACTGCGGAAAGATAGAGGATATCCCCTTCACCGTCGAGCTCCCCGAGCTGGATTCGAGTCATCCATGGGTGCGGGAACGGAAGATTCAAGGAGTGCGTCCGGATTTTTTTGGCCTGTGCCCCGAATGTGCCGACTACGCCAAGACAGACTAAACGGTGAAAGCGGGCGTGTTACGCCCTAGATAAAATATTTTTCTAAAGGAGAGCCATAATGCAATCGCTCAAGGGCACTCAGACAGAGAAGAATCTGATCACTGCCTTCGCCGGCGAGTCCCAGGCTCGAAACAGGTATACCTACTTCGCCAGTCAGGCCCGCAAGGAAGGCCTCGTTCAGATTTCGATGATCTTCGAGGAAACGGCAAATCAGGAGAAAGAGCACGCCAAGCGTTTCTTCAAGTTCCTCGAGGGCGGAG
>JAGLQP010000023.1 GCA_023136785.1 Spirochaetales bacterium | reverse complement strand
GGTAAGACAACCCTGATGAATATCCTCTATGGTCTGTATAAACCGGATTCCGGCACCATCTATCTCAGAGATAAGCCGATTATAATCAAGAATCCCAGAGACGCAATCAATCAGGGAATAGGCATGGTACATCAGCACTTCATGTTGGTACCTGTATTCTCGGTCCTCGAAAACATCGTCCTGGGCAAGGAAACCCATACCGCCGGGGTACTGCAATTTCAGAAGCCCTCTGAAGAGATCGAAGCCATCATGCAGGCCAACGGGTTATTTGTCGACTTGAACGCCCGGGTAGAAGACATACCGGTAGGTTTGCAGCAGCGGGTAGAGATCTTGAAAATCCTCTATCGAGGTGCGGAAACCCTTGTCTTCGACGAGCCAACCGCGGTGCTGACTCCCCAGGAAGTGGATGATTTGTTCAAGACCTTTCGTATGATGAAAGAACAGGGTAAGGGAATCATCTTCATCAGCCACAAGCTGGACGAAGTCCTGGCCCTCGCGGATCGCATCACGGTGATTCGCAGAGGAAAGGTCGTTCAAACTCTGGAACGAAAAGAGGCAACCAAACCTTTGATCGCCGAGCTCATGGTGGGAAAGCCCGTTCTGTTGAAGGTAGAGAAGAAGCCCCCCTCCCCTGGACGAGTCGTCCTGGAGGTGAAGGACCTCACCATGACTTCGGCGCAGGGCCATCGCATACTCGACAACATCAGCTTGAATGTTCGAGCCGGTGAAATCTACGGCATCGCCGGAGTTGAGGGCAATGGTCAAACCGAGCTCATTCGGGCAATAGCCTATAAAACTAAACTCGAATCAGGAGATGTACTTCTGGAAGGGGACAGCATTCTACACTGGGATGTACGAACCCGGAGGGAGAACAGGATCGGCCATATCCCGGAGGACCGTCGCCGCTATGGACTCCTCCTGCCCTTCAGCCTGGCGGACAACCTGGTGCTCGGACAACATCACCGTGAGCCCTTCGTGAAAGGCCCGCAGTGGGTGGACTCCGCCAGAGTCCGCAGTTACGCCCGGGAGACGATCAAAGCCTATGATGTGCGTACCCCGTCGGAAATGACCCCAGCCAATGCTCTGTCAGGGGGCAACCAACAAAAGGCAATCATCGCTCGGGAAATGAACTTCGAACCCATAGTACTGGTAGCTGCCCAACCTACCCGGGGTGTGGATATCGGAGCCACAGAGTTTGTCTACCAGCAGCTGATCGCGGCCAGAGACAAGGGGAAAGCTGTTCTGTTGATCTCCGCAGACTTGGATGAAATCCTATCCCTCTCGGACCGCATCGGAGTCATGTTCAAGGGCAAGATCATTCATGAGTTCAGCCAAGGCGAGGCCACCAAAGAGAAAGTCGGCCTCTACATGACGGGGGAGAAGGAAAGTGCGTAAGATCAAAATCGACAAGTATCATATCTATGAGCTCTTCTCTCCTCTATTGGGAGTACTGGCCGCGATTATTGTGCTCTTGATAATCGGTGTAGCCGTCGGCGAGAATCCCGCAGCTACGCTGAAAGCGATCTACAAGTTTACCATGAGCACCAGCGGTCGTTTGGCTACCGTGTTCTCTGTGGCCATTCCACTGTTTATCTCCGGTCTAGCCGTGTCGATCGCCTTTCGGGCCGGGGTCTTCAATATTGGGGTGGAGGGTCAGTATTTCATCGGTGGACTGGTCGGCGCTTTGGCGGGCATCTATCTCCCCTTGCCCCGGATTATTCACATTCCCGTGGTAGCCATTTGCGCCATGCTGGGCGGAGCTCTTTGGGCGTTAATTCCGGCTATGCTGAAAATCGGGAAAGGTGTCCATGAGGTCATCACAACGATCATGTTCAACAACATCGCCTTAGCCTTAGCTAACTACCTGGTTAACGGCCCTCTCTCAGGACGGGGAGAGGTTAGTCTGGAAGCCCAAACCCACCACATTCGGGAAACGGCTCAGTTCGGCAAATTGAATCACTGGTTCCGGGCTTTGGGTTGGAACATCCCCAATCACGTTTTCATGGACTACAGCTTGATTATCGCTGCCATCATGGGGATCCTGGTCTGGCTGCTACTCTTTCGATTGCGCTATGGCTTCGAGATCCGAGCCGTCGGAACCTCCACCGACGTTTCCGAGTACGCCGGCATACGCGTCAAACGGATACAGCTTGGTGCCTTCCTGACCAGTGGGGCGATCGCAGGTCTAATTGGGCTTCAGGAAATCTTTGCTATCCGGGGCTTTTACACCTACGAAATCGCTGCAGGGTTGGGTTTCGACGGAATCGCCATTGCCCTGATCGGCCGCAACTCTCCACTGGGCGTGATCTTCTCTTCCATCCTGTTTGCCTTTCTTACCCAGGCAGGTTACGGTCTGCAATTGTACACCTCAGTTCCTTTGGCCATAACCTTTGTGATCTCCGGTGTCATGATCCTATTCATCGTTGTCATCAACGAGATCGTGACCCGCTACATCCGGGCTCAACGGAAGAAGGAGGCTGCCTGAGATGAATACTTCTATTATGGTAAATTTTCTTTTCAAAGGACTTGAGATGTCTTGCCCGATCGCCTTTGCCGCACTGGGGGGAGTCTTTTCCGAGAAGAGCGGGGTCATCAATATAGCCCTGGAGGGTTTTATGATCGTGACGGCCTTCTCCGTAGTCTGGGGAGCGGTCGCCTTCCAGACCATCTGGATGGGCATGGTCTTCGCCCTGGTCGCCGGCGTACTAATGAGCCTGATCCATGCAGTGGCAACTATTACCTTCCGGGTCAACCAGATCGTTTCCGGTGTAGCAATTAACATCCTCGCCGTAGGTGTCGGCCGCTTTTTATCGGAACGTGTCTTCGGCCAGGAAACCCAGTCGGCGATCAATCCCTTTCTGTTCCCGACCGTTATGGGAATTAACTCCTTTGCCTTTGCCTTGATCCCAATAGCGATTATCAGCTGGTTTGTTCTATATAAAACCGTATTCGGCCTACGCCTGCGGACAGTCGGTGAGAGTCCCGAAGCGGCGGACACCCTGGGGATCAACGTCTACGTGATGCGCTACGCCGGCGTGATGCTCTCCGGATTAATGGTTGGGTTTGCCGGGGCCACTCTTTATCCCACCAAATGGGTGAATGGCATGACCGGGGGTCGCGGTTTCATCGCTCTGGCTTGCATGATCTTCGGACGCTGGCATCCGATCGGTGCTGTGTTGGCAGCCTTGCTCTTTGGTTATGCCGATACCTTTCGCATCATGTTCGAGACTATGATTCCTATTCCAAGTCAATTCGTGATGATGACTCCCTATGTCCTGGCCGTTGTTGTTCTGGCGGGCATGGTGGGCAGAGCGCGACCACCTGCGGCGGACGGAATTCCCTACGAGCCGGGAGAATAGTATCGCGGGGATCTGAAAGGGAAGAAGGGCTACCCGCTCATCCGACGCAGCTCTTGCTTGACCTGGCCGAGAACCTGAGTGTAGCGATCCTCCAGAATGGTCAGGTTGTCCCGAAGAAGCTTCTGGTAGTCCGGATCCATGGCCGGATCGACCTTTACCTTGGCGCCAAGCTGCTGGCTCATGGCCTGCTCTTTCTGCCGGAGGATGGGTTCGAACCTCTGATCCACAGCTTCGACAACCCGCTTCCGTTCCTGCAGAAAATCCGCCAGGAACTGTTCCATCTGGTTCAACAGTTTGCCGAGGTGTTTGCTGTCGCTGACCAGGGCGTGGAATCCCTTGCCCGCCTTCTTGCTGTGGAGGAGGGACACTTCATCCGCCGGAAGCTTGAGATTGACCAGAAGTGCCTGAAGAGCTCCCTCTTTGACATGGTTGAGATGTTTCTTGTCGAAATCGTTTAAAAGCTTCTTGAGGTCTACATTCTCTTCCGATAGAAACTTGGAGACCGCTTTCTTTCCCTCGGTAGCGTAGGTATTTGCTTCGAGAGCCTCTTTGTTGGCCTCCACATCCTGGGTCCTCTCGAGGGCGATTTCCAAGGCCGATTTGATTATTGACATGGTGCTATCCTGTTTCTCTCTTTTATTTTTATTAATTTACTCACGATCGGTGCTATAAATCAAGGTGGGTGGGTGGCCGCCCAGACCGGCCCACCCAGGGGCACCCAGCCCAGGGGCGCTGCTCAACTAATGACTTCACGATCCGTTACGATCCCATCGAGAAGCTCATCGTGATCGGATACTGGAACCACATTTACGAGCTGTTCATCAAAGGCCAATCCCACAGCCCAGGAGGCACTGCCCTGTGGATGGGCGGTCCGCAAACCGTCCAGGAATCGGTCGTAGAATCCTTTGCCCCTTCCCAGCCGTCTTCTGCTCCTGTCGAATGCCAGCCCCGGTGTCAGGACGAGAAGCCGTTTTCCTGTAGGCACGGTGGGGTCGATCAGTTTCCATGTGGGATCCGGTTCGAGGATGCCAAACTGATTGGGAAGCAGGTTTTCGGTGCGCCCGTCGTAGAAGTAGAAAGCCAGGTCGGGTCCCTCCATGCGGGGAATAGCCACCTCCTTTTGCTCCCGGTACGCCTGGGCCACGATGTAGCGGGTGTCCACCTCCCCGAACATGGGGATGTAGATAAAAACCCACTCCCCCTGTGACCACCAGGAGGTCGTTAAGAGCTGTTTGGTCAAGTTTTTGCTCTTCCTCTGGATCTGCGGGCCGCTCAGAGCTTCCAGCCGGGCTCGAGCTTCCCCTCGCACGGCTCTCTTACGGGCAACGATATCGGCTGGAGCAGCATCCATCGGTGTGAATCCCTCTCATCGAATAAGGCCTGTGTGCACTATACAGCAGAGGTACCGGGATGTCACGATACGTTGCCCCGAAGCCAGTCCACGATCTCAGCACAGCTCACTACGTACCCCGCCCAGGCGCAGATGCTGCGAAGGGCGGCAAGATGCAGGTGCTCATTCAACGAGGCTGTCCCATCAGCCGGGTAGTAGACCCGAAACCCTCGGTAGAAGGCATCGAAGGCCGTCAAATAGGGACAGACATTGGTGAGCACCCCGCAGACGACCACCGAGCTTACCTTCAGGCAGCGCAGGGTCAGTTCCAAATCCGTCTGATAAAAACCACTGTACCGTCTCTTGAGAATGACTTTCTCCCCTGGTTCCACCGATAATCCCGTCGCCACCTCCACATCCTGTGTACCCTCCAAAATGGGACTCGGCCACCAAAAGTCGAGCAGCTGCCCACGGTCGGCGGCCACCGAGTGGTGCCCCTGGATCAGCCACACAACAGGTTTGCCCCTAGTACGAAATGCTTCCAAAAGCTCATTCACCCTCGGCAGAATCACTGCGGAGTTGGGCGAGGCCAGAGGGCGTCCCGGGTCGACAAAGGGACGGGTCATATCAACGACCAGCAGGGCGGTGGCAGCCGAATCGACCCATTCGATCTCCCGCCAGCGATAGGCCGCGATCTTCTCTATCCAGAGAGCGGTCTTCTCCTCCAGTGTATCCGGAGTGATGTACTGTTCAACAACCTCTTGGATCCCCGCCATCAGCCGCTGACCTCGAAGACCTCCCCCGCCCGCTTCATCTTGCCGATGATATCGCCTTCAAAGGGACAGCGCTCCAGACCGGTCCTTCCTAAGGTCCGTGTCTCCAAGGCAAAAACCTCCTTCCTCCTTCATTTCCCGGCAGGAACCGCTGTATCCCGGGAATAGTACCACTTCAAATTTCCGTTGAAGTCTACACTATATTGCGATTACGGCCTACAATACTGTTTTTCTCAACAAGGAGGAATACTATGGATAAGCGAAAATTACGGGCGGGAATGGTCGGCGGAGGAATCGGAGCATTTATCGGCCCGGTTCACCGCATGGCTCTACAACTGGACAACAACGCCGAAATTGTAGCCGGAGCTTTTTCTCGGGATCCGGAGAAGTCAAGGCAGAGCGGCGCTCAGCTGCACCTGGATCCGCAGCGGATCTATCACGATTATCGGGAGATGGCTCGGAAGGAAGCAGAGGTCCCCGAAGAACAGCGGTTCGATTTCGTCGTTATCGTCACGCCCAATTCCACCCATTTTGAAATCGCCCGTACTTTTTTGGAACATGATTTTCATGTGGTTTGCGACAAACCTGTAGCTTTGACTCTTGATCAGGCAAAAAGTTTGAAAAAAATCTCTTCGGACAAAAACAGAATCTTCATGATTACCCATGCCTATACCGGATATCCGATGGTCAAGCAGGCAAAACAAATGGTGAAAAATGGAGAGTTGGGAAAGATCCTCAAAGTAGTTGTCGAGTATTTTCAAGGCTGGGTGCCTTATCGACTACAGGGGAAGGTTCAAGGTGCCAAAACCTGGAAATTCGATCCGCAGGTGTCAGGCAAATCCCTGACCATAGCGGATATCGGGATTCATGCGGAAAACCTGGTTCGCTACATTACCGGTTTGGAGATCGAGGAGCTGTGTGCAGACACGACCTCTTTCCTGGCAGGTCATGGTCTGGAGGATGACGGCAATGTGCTGATTCGTTATAAAGGAGAGACCAAAGGGGTCTTCTGCGCTTCCCAGATGTCAACGGGGGAGCGAAACGGATTGACAATCCGGATCTACGGCACAAAGAAGAGTTTGGCCTGGAAACAGGAGCAGCCGGAATCGCTGCTGATCCGTGATCTGGAGAGTTTCGACACCGTGTTGTACAAAGGGGGTCCCTACCTGCATGAAAATGCGAAGGCTGCCAGCAGGCTCCCCGGCGGTCACCCCGACGGTCTCATTGTCGCTTTCGCCAATCTCTATCAAGAGTTCTTCCAGGCGATCCGGCGGCAGATGGGTGGGGGAAACGGTTCCAGTGGGGATTTTCCCAACATCGATGACGGGGTCAAGGGCATGAGCTTCGTTGAAACGGTTTTGGAGAGCGCCGGTTCAGACAATAAATGGACGAGGCTGAAAATGTAGTTTCCGACACCGGTCGCCGAAAGACCTCAATCCAGCCTACGTATACGCACCTCCACCTCCGGAACATCCTGCAACAGATCGACGAGCCTGTTGGGATCCGTGTTGCCGTAATGGTAGGGATAGAGGACTTTAGGTCGGAAGGCTCGTGCCGCGGCAGCGACCTGTTCCGGCGTCATGGTATACGGCTGATTCATAGGCAAAAAGGCGACATCGATGTCTTGAAGATTCATCATCTGTTGGTGGTTCTCCGTGTCCCCAGCCACGTATACCCGTTTGTCATTGAAGCTGATCATATAACCGTTGTCCCGAGCTTTGGGGTGATATCGTTCACGGTTCTTCGTAGTATTGTACGCGGGGATAGCCTGGATGGTGAGACCGAGAACGTTGAGAACATCGCCGTTTGCCATCACCGTACCCTCGCCGAGCTTGGCGGCGGATTCCTGGTTCAGGATGATTTGGGTGTCCCCTCTGCGAATCTTGTCGATTGCCTGCTTGTCCAAATGGTCGAAATGAGCATGGGTGATGAGGATCAGGTCCGCCTTGGGCAACTTACCATAGTCCGCTTCGCGACTCACCGGGTCCACGTGGATTATTTTACCCCCGTACTCGAACATCAGCGTACCGTGACCGATGAAGTGGATCGTAAGGATGCCCCCCTGGGTCGAGAAGCTGTCCGATTCAAATCCTTCCAGACCGGACAGAGTGACCGCTGCAGACAGGAACCAGAGCATAAAGACATAACTTTTCATAGTAACCTCCTTCCTAATCAATTATACACCGGGAGCAGCTCATTCTTCTTCCCGCAGAATCGGTTCGAGGTATTTCATCGTCTCCCGGATGTCGGAGATCAGGTCCTCTTTAATATTACCTTCAATAGCGATCCCGCCGCGGTAACCCATATCTCTCAAGAAATCAACAATCCTGTCGAACCGGATCGCCCCGAATCCCGGAAAGTGACGGTTGTTGTCGGAGATGTGAAGAGAATCGTAGAGGGCAGCATGTCTGGCCAGGGCATCGAACTGATCCCTCTCCTCGATATTCATATGAAATGTATCGGGTAGCATTTTAATAAAGGGATTGCCGCCGACCGCTGCAATCAGCCCAAAGGTATCATCCAGACTGTTTGCCACCGCCGCTTCATAACGGTTGGTAGCCTCGATCAATACGGGAACCTGGAGTTCCCGGGCGCGAGGTGCGATCGCTCTGAGAGATTCTTGGAAAGCCCTTCTGGCTTTTTCCCGATCTTGAGCGGGTCCTCCTTTTAAAAATCCTACAATCACGCCGGCGTCGAATTGGCCGACAAACTCGATGAACTTCTCACAGCCTGCGATCGATCTAGCCCGCAGGTCCTCATCCTCCGATGACAGGGAAAGCCCCGATGCTTTGGTGGCGGCGCCGGAGGCGAACATAGTCATTTTCAGGTCGAATTGATAGAGGAAACTTTTGAGCTCCTGTGGATCGATCTGTTCCAGGCGAACGATATTGAGCTCGACCCCTGAGAACCCATGCTGCTGAAGGGATTCGAGAACTTGACGAAAATGCTCATCCTTTGGATACGCTTCGGGGAGGGTCAGCTGAATGGAAAGTGGAAATAGATACGCCATCGGTTTCTCCTATTCGAACTTCAGGTGTCAGATGCCACTCTATCAATTTCTGCACTTAGGTCAACCACACGACCTTCAGATTCGACCGGTTGGTAGCCAGGGTGGTGTGCTGTCCTGCTTACCCTATAGATCACATCAGACGATTCCCGAACCGTGTTAGTCCCGGTATAGTCCGGCTCAGTGGGAATCATTCGCACCGATGTGGTAGATTGACAGGGGATTCGAGGAACATGGATGCTGAGGATGACGGTGACACCTGTCCCGATAACGAACACGTGACGGAGAAAAACAATGAGCAATAAAAGGAAACTGGGCGAAGGCAAGCCTGCGGAACCGCAAAGCGGTTCGCAGCGGTTGAATCGAATCTTCTTCCTGATACTTCTCGTTGGAGCGGCACTGCTCGTGTTTTTCGTAGCCCGGGTGTTGCTCCTCCCTATCCTACTGGCTGCGATTGCTGCAGCGTTGTTCCATCCGCTGCACCGTAGGATCCTAAAACGGGTCAAACAGAAATCCACCCTGGCAGCATTCATCTCCTTGGTCATCTTTTGCCTGATCATCCTCATTCCGATAGCTGTACTCGGTTATTTTGTCACCGAGAACGTGATCGAGGTAACCAGGCTGATCAACCGGAACATCCCACAAATCAGGATCTGGCTTCAGAACATCGATTCAGCAATTTCGAATCTACCCTTTGTTGAGGGGCAGCGAATATCCGGTCTGATCGACAGCACAAGACTGGTCGGTATCATACAACAGTCGTTAAGCTCGATTCTGCAAAGCACGACCAATTTGATGGGAAACGTTGCGCGGGTTCTGCTCTTATTCTTCGTTTTTCTATACAGTCTGTTTTTCATGATTCGCGACGGCGACAAGGCTCTTCTTTCTGCCTCGGCAGCCATTCCCCTGCCGAAGGAGGACAAGCTGGCCATCATAGACAAATTTGTTTCGGTCAGTCGGGCCACGTTGAAAAGCACCTTTCTAATCGGTGGTATTCAAGGCACGATCGGCGCGGTCCTGTTTTTGGCAATGGGAATTCCCGGCTCTGTTCTGTTTGGGGTACTGTTCCTCGTCCTGGCAGCGATTCCAGGTTTAGGTCCCGCGGTGATTTGGCTGCCTACAACATTGATACTATTCGCCCTGGGGAATTACCTTCAGGCGGCGATCATGTTAGTGATCGGAGGCGGGTTGATTCCACTGGTGGACTACGTACTCCGGCCGAGATTGGTGGGCAAGGACACCCAGCTACACCCACTACTGGTGTTTATTGGTATTTTAGGCGGGGTTTCCCTCTTCGGAATTTGGGGTCTGCTCTTTGGTCCGTTGGCTATGAGTGTTGCCGTAACTCTCCTGTCGATCTTCAAACGCATCTTCAATGTGGAGCTGAAGGAGATTTGAGGGGCAATATCCTCACTCTCGTGTTTTTCCCTTGTATTTCGAATCAGCCCTCCTATACGAGGAGTCGGGGCACGATTCACTTGTAGTCTGTACATCAGAATTACCGCAGGAAATCATCGAAGGCTCGGGCGAGCCCTACGAGCTTCCCAGGATCGATAATCTCAGGGGAATCCTGGGGAGTATGGGTGATCATCCTCATGAGCTCGGTGAAGTCGAATTGCTCTACCCGATCTGCAAAGAACGCCGTCGCTTCGCGATTTTGTCCGCTCAGCGCCGTCGGTACTCCTCCAGGTGCATCTTAACCTCCCCGACCATTTCCGCGGAGACTACTTTGCCGGTGATCAGATCCAATCCCTCACTCATCACCCGCTCCCATTCCGCTTCCGCCTGAGGGGAAACAGGATGGATCTGCAAGCCGTTCTCCAGCATGATCGCCACGGCCTTTTCCTCCAGAACCGTGGTCTCCCGACTCAAAGCATCCAGATGCTGCTCGACGATGGACAGCAGCTCCGGTTTCAGATCATCGGGAATACTGTTCCATACCCGCTCGGAGATGATGATGCCGCCGATCATGGGAGCGATGGGCAGATCCATCATATTCTTGGCCAGACCGAACCACTGCACGGCCGCTGCGGTAAGCGGGGTCAACAGGAAAGCTTCGAGCATATCGCTTTGCAGCGCGGTCAGCACCTCGGTGGAGGCAACGGGAACCATGCGGAAGCCCAATTCCTTCCAGGCCTGGATAATCGTGGGAGCGGAGTAGTCCACCTGCAGTTTCAGCCGTTTTACCTCCCCGGGGGTCACTGCCGGTGTCTTTGAGAAAAGATGAGCCCACCCCGCCAGAAACCAAGCCACCATTGTGAAGCCCTTTTCTTGGAGCATCTTGTTCAGGGTCGGTTCCATCTCTGCCATCACGTACTCCATCTCTTCGGTAGTACGGATCAGCAATGGGAGCTGCACAGCGTAGATATCCTCGACGATACTTCCCAATCCAACGCCGGTTATCGCAGCCGCCTGGAGCTGATTGATCCTGATCTTACGCACCATGTCGGGCTCATCCCCGGCAATGCCGCCGGCGAATACTCTCACCTTCAACCGGCCATTCGACACGGTGTTCCAGTCAGCGGCGATCCGCCGCAGCGCCTTGTCCCAGGGAGATCCCTCCGGTGCCAGGCTGCCGAGCTTGATTACCTGGGCTGAAACGGGTGCAGACAGTACAACGGCAATACACAACAGGCAGAGAGTTCTTCTAACCTTCATAAACATCCTTGATCCAATTTCAGGTTTACCCGGGAGGATAGCTGTGTCACTACGCCGCCGGTATGTATCTCCCGTGCATTATACATATCATACGGAACCAAAGATGTAATGGCTTCTTCGTATCCTGAAATATCGTACCTGCTGTAACAGATGCTTGAAAACCGCATCGTGGACACTCAAAGCCTGTCGGTCAGCGAAGTTTGAACAGATATTTACGACATGCTTCTTCGGTGTTAAAACGGCGCTCGAAATCTAATAGTGTCTTCGGATAATTCTCCACAAGGACAAATTCTATATGTTGTGGTTACCGGAGTCAATGGCATACCCCCATTACC
>JAGLQP010000229.1 GCA_023136785.1 Spirochaetales bacterium | reverse complement strand
TACCGGGCCTACCGGGCAGGCAGGATCGATACACTTCCGGGGTGTCACCGCTTTAGTTCCCAGAGATTGGCATCACCACCTGCTTCGCTACGACAGCAGGATCGGCTTGCTGGAGTACCTGGTGGACGGCATCCCCGAAGCGATTCTCTACACAACCGACTCGAGGCGGGAGCGGGGCATGATTTTGCTGCCCTTTGCCGGGGATGCGGGACCCGGACAGGTGAGAATTGGAGAGCGGTTCACCGGATTTGTGGACGAGCTTCGCATCTCCCGAGCCTTTGTGGAAACTCCCTCTCTTAAGCGTTACACGAACCAGGTTGGAGTCTATCAGAGCCGTACCTTTGATCTAGGATACACGGGGACAGAGCTCAAACGTATTGATTCGGTTTACAGAACTCCCGGTGATTCTGCTGTATATTTCTACTATAGAATGACCGATCGTGCAGATGCGGATACTTCCACTGTTCCGTGGACGCAGTTTCAGGCCGGGCAGCCGCTTGAGGACAGTCGAGGCCGTTACCTCCAGGTAATGGTCGAGTTGTATCCTGATGGGGCACGGCGCCGATCCCCCGAGGTCTCGGAGCTGCGCCTCGTGTACGAGCAGGACCTACCGCCGGTGCCTCCTACGGGCCTGTATGCCGTGGCGGGGAGTGGGAAGGTCCGGTTGTATTGGAATAGGGTTAACGAGGACGATATAGGTGGGTATATTATCTACTACGGCTCGGAACCGGGCAGCTACCGCGGCAGCGACAGTGATCTCGGAGCTTCCCCCATCGACGTGGGAAATGTCTTTCAGTTCGAGGTGACGGGTTTGAGCAATAGCAGGTTGTACTACTTTGCTGTAGTGGCCTATGACGACACCGATCCTCCCCACCGCAGCCTCTTCTCCCGAGAGATCAGCGCTCGCCCTTCGAGCATGCTTCCCTAGGATACGCGGATGAAAGCGATGACCGTTCGTGAGTCCCTGACTCGAGCCCGCAAGGCCTATCGGATCGGGGACTACAAGCTTGCCGAGCAGATGCTGCTGAAGGCGATCGAACGAAATCCCCGCATGAGCCTGGTATACAATTTCCTCGGGAGTGTTTACGACAGGCTCGGCGATTACGGTCAGGCCATCCGGCAATTCAAGCAGGCGATCGAGCTGAAGCGGGACTTCACAGAAGTCTACAACAACCTCGGAGTGGTTCTTCGCAAGATCGATCGTTTCGACGAGGCCATTGCCGCCTTCCGAAAAGCCCTCAGCCTTGCCCCGGACAGGGCCGACATCCACTATAACTTGGGGAATGTTTACAAGAACCTGGCTCAGGATTCCCAAGCCCTCGAAGAGTTCTCCCAGGCACTGAAGCTTGATCCCGGTTTTGTTCCTGCCTACAACAACCTGGGAACGGTCCAGGAGCGGCAGAGCCGCTACGATGAGGCCATCGCTACTTATCGGCGCGGTTTGGAACGGGATTTCAATCAACCCAATCTCCACTACAACTTGGGTATTGCGCTGCAAAAACAGGGCAGTTTTCAGGAAGCCCAGTCTGAGTTCGAACAGGCGCTGAAGGTGAAACCCGGCTGGGTGGAGGCGATGAACAACCTGGGAGTGATCCTGCAGATCCAGGGCAAGAACAACGAAGCGCTCCAGGTCTTTAAGGAAATCTTGAGGATCGATCCCGACAATCTTCAGGCCCGAAACAATCTCGGTGTGGTGTATGGAAACCTGGGCATGAACGACGAGGCGGTACGGCACTATCGGGATGCCCTGAAGATCGATCCATCCTACTTTTCCGCCGTATCCAACCTGGGTTCCTTGTTCGAGAATCGGGGCCATTTTTCAGAAGCCCTCGAGGAGTTCAACCGGTTGGTGGATCTGGATCCGTCCAATCTGGAGGGCCGTTCCCGTCTGGCCAATACCTATTTCTACCTCGAGCGTTTCAAGGAAGCTGCGGAGCTGCTACTTGAGATCCTCAAGGAAAACCCGAGCCACAGCCCCAGCCTGAGGACTCTTGCCAAGGTGTATCAGAAGACGGGAAATGACAGGCAGGCGGAGCAGCTGTACAGAAGGTTGCTCGAAGTGGAACCTGAGAACAAGGAGTTTCATCTCGACATTGCTGAAGTTGCCAAGGACAAAGGTGACCTCGAGAAGGCTGAAAAAGAGCTGCGCACATACCTCGACAGCCTTCCCGAAGATATCAAGGCCCGTCTACTTCTAGGGGAGCTGTATTTCCTGCAGAACAGGGATAAACATGCGTCCCAAGTGTTTAAAGATATTTTGGAGGACCACCCGGATCATGTAGAGGCGCACGAGATGCTGGCAAAAACCTACAGGAAGATGGGCAACCCCGAAGGGGCGCTGCAGACACTTGAGAAGGTGATGACCCTGGAAGGAACCCGGGCAGATTCCCAGGATTTGGACAAGCTGCGCAGCACCCTGGATGCCTACGAGGATACGATTTCCGAGTTTGCTTCTCCCCTTCGTTCCGAACTGGAAAGCAATATCCAAAGGTTGAAACATCTTGGCCGGAAAGCCACGGCTGTGGAGGAGCAGGAACCCGCCCTGGATTTCGATAGTCTGGCTGAGGAAGGGCAGCCTGTGATACAGCCGGATACCGTCCCGATCATTAAATTCGGCGGGCAGGAACCGATTATAAAGATCGACGAAGAAGAGGAAAAGATCGATCTAGATGAAATGGAGGAGAGCCTCGAGGCGGAAAGGGTAGATATCCAGGATGAGACACCGGAATCTCTCATATCTCTCTTAGACAACCAGAAGTTGTACGATGAAAATCAAAATTGGAAAGACTTCCAGCTTCCGCCCATGTTTCAGGAACTCCCGCCTCAGAGCCCTGCGCAGGAGCTGCCTCGTCGAATCATACCCCAACCACCTTCCAAGCCGCCTCCGGAGATGAAGCCACCGCTCCCGGAGCCGCCGGTTCAGGAACCCCTGCCTCTGTCGCCGCAACCGGAAGGCTCGAAACCATCACAACCCCCGGTTCCGCCGGCGCAGGAACTGCTTTCCCAATCGCTTCAAGAGTCGATGCGGGCGCAGGCCCAGATGGTCGACCGGCTTGCCCAAAACTTGCGGGACGTCTCCAGCAGGATGAATGCCCGTCCTCAGTTCATTCCTGCTCCTGTTCAGCCGCCGCAGATGCAGGCGCCGATGCCGCCGACCTTCCCTGCTTATGCTTATCAACCGCCGCCGCCGACCTCTCCCCCCTATCAACCACCACCCGCATTGGAACAGCCCGTGGTCCCGCCGCCGGGTGAAGCCACGGGGGGAATTCCCCGATTCGCCCGGGATTTCGTCGAGGAGGAGGAAGAAACTAAGTTTGCGCCCTTTCACGGACCGGAAGAGCCGGCCAAACCGGCAGCCGAAGAGGCGATGCCCGCGACCGCCGCCGGAGAGACTGCACCGTCTGTGGAGACCGCAGAGGCTCCGGAGATTCATCTCGAGGCTTCGCCGGAGAAAACCGCGGAACAGGGGCAAAAGAAACAGGGGAAGAAGGATCTGCGGCAAAGGCTCAAGGATTTTCTCAAGCGAATCCGGGAGCGGTTGGAGCAACGTCGGTTGAGACCGAAAGATATTGCCGCTGAGGAGCCGACGCCACCCGTCCAAAAGGCTTCAACGAAAGGATCAAAAAGACCGAAGGCGAAAAAACAAGCCGCTGGTGTTCCTTCTGCTTCCCCACCGCCCGAACAGTCGGGATCCCAAGCCCAGGGGCTCATGAGCTATTTGGAAGAGCTGACGGAGTACCTGCCGGAGAGAGGGAAAAGTAGCTTTCTCCACAGTGACGCTCGTTTGAAGATAGAGTATATTAAGTCAAGACTTCAGGGGAGATCGGGAGTCAAAAACCAGATCGAAAGCAAGTTCACACCTCAGGTTGCAAGCAGCTCCCTCGATGTAGGGAAAATCGCCGAGACCTTTGACTTCATGAAGAACCTGGCCTCCTATCACCCCGACAAGACTCTCGGTACGATGCTGCAGTCGAAGCTAAACGGAATCCTTCACAAGATCAGGGATTGAGGCGATGGAAAAAGATACAATATTGAAGGTTATCCAAGCATACGTGCACAAGATGCCGGCTTTGCCGGTCACCGTAGCTAAAGTTCTGGAAATCACCAACAATCCAAAAACCTCTCCGGCGGACCTGAACCAGATAATCAGTTTGGATCC
>JAGLQP010000228.1 GCA_023136785.1 Spirochaetales bacterium | reverse complement strand
AGAAGGTGGACAAGCAGGTCATGGCAGTGTTCCGCGCCGAGGATACCAGGATCGATGTCGAGGTGAAGGACTTCGGCGGTGGCTTTGATCCCAAACGGCTTCCCTACTCCCTCGATGCTCCCATCGAGACGATCGATCAAACCTCGGATGAGTTTGAGAAGTATCAGAAAAAGCACAACTTCCTGCGCTTCGGGATGGGACTGCTGATAACAAGGAAGACCTTCCGTCTTTTTGAGCTCATCTTTTTCGATGAAGACGAACAGCCCGTCGAATGGGGGGAGGGAAGAGTGAACGGAACGATGATCCGAGTTTCGACCCAAGAAGATTGAGATGGGAAAAGAACAACGCAAGAGTCCGAGAAACAAAACCTACGCGAAGGTACTTCTCGAGGGCAGCAGTACACTCGGATACCTTCGAGACCTGAGCCGAGACGGCTGTCAGCTCGCCCTTATCAGGCCCCTGCCGGTGCAGAAAGGCGATTCTCTGACAGTATCGGTGCTGCCTGTAGAAGAGATGGGAATACCCCGTTTCTCCGTGACCGTCGAAATCATGTGGATTCGAAGCGACCCGGTGTACTTTTTGGTGGGGGCTACCATCGCCCCGGTGACGGACAGAGAGAGTGAAGAAAGGCTTGAAGAGCTGTTCAAGTACTACGCGTAGAGATTCTCACTACCAGTGATCGAAGGCGACGATCCTCTTTAGAGGTTTTCGCGGCGCCGGTTCGGGTATCGCTTCAGGATAGCCGAGAAGAAGGAGCAGCACTACCCGCATCGAATAAGGGACGGTGATCAAGTCTCGGATCATCTGCTCATCAAAGGTGCTGAGACAGCAGGTTCCTAAACCTTCGGAGACAGCTTGAAGAACCATGAAAGCGGCGGCAAAGGCAAGATCGATGGGGTAGGACAGCTGTCCATTGGGCATGATGTACTCCACGTTGGTGGTGCAGAGGGCAACAATCACCGGCGCCTGCCCCACCTTTTCATCCCCGAAGGCCGCTTCCTTTACCTTCTCCCGTACCTGTTCTTTCTGCATGACTATGAAGCGCCACTCCTGGCGGTTTTTGGCGGATGGGGCCAAACGGCCCGCCTCCAGAACACGCTCCAGCTTGTCTTTTTCGATAGGGTTGGATTTGAACTGCTTGATACTTCTGCGATTCAGTATTTCTTCCAGTAGTGCCATGATAACATCACCATGATAAAATATCGGTGGCTGTATTGCAATGCTTTTTTACCCTGGATATCCTGGACCAGAGTTATGTCGATCGTAGTTGGGATCCTGCTGTTTTTCCTCCAGGGCGCATCTCTATTCTGCCAGTCCCCCCTGCCCCCGGACAGCCGGGCCGTGCTGGAAGATTACCGGCAGATCCGTTCCCTCTACCCTCGGCTTGAAGGCTCGCGGCGGGAAAAAGAGCTGCTCTCCTTCATCGAAGAGCGTCTCCAGAGTCTGCGCATCCCCTACAGTTGGCTCGATTTTCGGGAATCCGATAAAAATCACTCCTTTTCTTCATGCCTGGTCGCAAGTTTCAGGGGAGAGCTCGACGACACCCTGATTCTTGCCGTTCCGATCAACCATCCGGCTGAGATTTCGGAGGAATTCGATGGTTCGATCAACGTGGCACTGGCTTTAAGCGTCGCCGAACATCTCAGCCGGGAAACCCTGCCTATTTCCGTAAAAATTCTTTTCCTCGGCGCCGAATACGGACAAACCGGGGATTATCCGATGGGCAGCCGTCTGTTCTTGAGGGATTTCTTTCCGGACTTCAGGGTAATGAACCTGTACCTCAACCTGAAACGGATCCCGTCTCGTTTGTATCTACGCGCGGGGGGACGGGGGATCGAAGCTCCCTATTGGCTTCTCGATCGCTGTACCCTGTCTCTGGAGAAAACCGATATCTTCTTCCTGATGAGGGGGAATGAGAACCAGATCTTTCGAATCGGCTTGACTTCGGAACAGACGATCATCGAGCCCTTTCTCAACGCCGACTATCCCGCCATCAGCTTTGAAGGGGAGTACGAAGGCTTAAGCCCTCTGGAGCAGGAAAATTGGGTCTTCTCCTTCAATCTGTTTTTTACGGAGTTTCTCCAAAGCTTCTCAGAAGGTATCCCGGAGACCTGGGATCGGCACTACCTGTTTTTTCAGGCCCGGGATTTTTACTTCAGTATTTCCGAAAAGATGTATCTGATCATCCTGCTGGTCGTCCTATCGGGGATTCTGATCTACGGCCTGGTCTTCACCCGCAGACTCCGGAAATACCTGCGGATTCTGGCTCACAATATCTGGGCCCTTCCACTTTTCTTTGTATTCATCTTCTTGCTGCTTTTTCTCTCTACCTGGCTGATCGAAGGCATACTCCGGGCTCGTAACCTGATCAATCTCTGGGAAGAGCTCCCGCTGCTGTTTCTGGGCTTCAAGCTGTCCGTGCCTCTCGCCATTCTCTTTATCCTCCTCAACCTGGTCAAACGATTTCCCATACCCCGGCGGGGAAGCTTCTACTCAGCAGCGGCTCTGCTCTTTCTGCTTCTCGATATCATTGTGCTGGGGGTGATCAACATCTCCTTTACCTACTACTTCCTCTGGGCTTTTACCTTCGCTCTGCTGTTTTCCGCCACCTCGTACCGACCGCTCAAGGTTCTGCTGTTCCTAGCCTCTCCCTACTGGATTGTAAAATCTATAGTAGAGCTGTTCACCCTGCCCCGCCTCGAGTTCTGCCGGGTCCTGCTTCTTTCGAAACTCGAAGGAAATCTCCTGCTCACCGTATTCTTGATCCCCTTCATCCTGATGTTCATACGTCTGAAGTTCATCTTTCCCCCTACCCGCATTATTACCAACAGGATCCGCTCAGGCCTAACCGCTGCCGTGTTTGGGCTGATCCTGGCCGGCTTTCTGACCACGTTCTTCGTGTATGCGCCGTACGGACCAAGGAGACAGCAACCGGTAAACGCGACCTACGTGATCGACGAAGTCACCGACAAGCGCTACCTGGAGCTATCCAGCCCGGCGCCGCTTGAAAATTTGAAGGCCAGGGATGGAGACACCACCATATCAATCGATACCAGATCCCGTCTGTATGCCCTGCCTCTCAAGCACCGCGGCGAATATCTGGACACCACGATCAGCAGCGTCGGCTTCCTCGACAGAAAAAACGTCAACCTGCTCCTGACACCCTGGTCTGAACCCTACCGGGTTCGCCTAAAGGTATCCGCAGAGGAAGAGTTCGTACTTTTCGACGCCAACTTCCCATACACCAGAGAACCCGGCGGCCGAGAGTACACGATCCTCATCGGCGTGAACCCTCCCCTGCCGCTGAACGTCCAATTGACAGTGCCGAAAAACAGAACCTTTACCGTCGGAATTACCCTCGAGTATCTGCGGCCTCCCGAAGGGTATGATCTCAGTGGAGAGTTCGTGGCAATCTCCAACCGGCTGACATTCCGCAGAAATCTTGAATTGAAGACCTGATCAATAAACGATGAGCGTTATCTTTCATGTTGACCTGGATGCTTTCTACGCATCGGTGGAGCAGATCGACAACCCCTCCCTGCAGGGAAAAGCGGTTATCGTCGGCGCTCTGCCCGGACATCGCGGGGTGGTGTCCTCCTGTTCCTACGCGGCACGACGCTTCGGCGTGCGGTCGGCCATGCCCGTCTCCCAGGCTGCACGGCGCTGTCCGAAGGGAGTCTTTGTACCCGTGCGGATGAAGCGTTATCTCGAAGTCTCTCAAGCAGTGATGAGGGTCCTCGAACAGTTCTCTCCTGATTTCCAACAGATCTCGATAGACGAAGCCTTTATGGACATGTCGGGAACTCAAGGGTTGTACGGGCCGCCCCTCGCTGCAGGGAAAACAGTCAAGGAAAAGGTGCGCACGGAAACGGGACTGACCCTCTCCACCGGAATTGCCGCAAACCGCTACCTGGCCAAGCTGGCCTCGGAGTACTCGAAGCCCGATGGACTGCACTTCGTGCAACCGGGTGAGGAGATATCCTTTCTCGATCGTCTGTCCCTGGGAAAACTCTGGGGGGTCGGAGAGAAAACCCGGGAACGCCTGCTGGAGTTGAACATCACCTCGGTACAGGGATTGAGGGAGTACCCCAAGGACATCCTCTGTTCGATGATGGGAGAGGCAAGCGGTCGCTACCTGTTCAAAGCCTGTCGCGGCGAGGACCCGGGGAT
>JAGLQP010000227.1 GCA_023136785.1 Spirochaetales bacterium | reverse complement strand
GTGGACATCGTATCGGACATCATCCTTCCCTCCGGGCAGGGCACGACCAACTGGACCGCGGGCTGGAGTCAAAAGCGCTTCCTCTGCATCGGTCAGAATGATTTCACCTGTATGATCTCTCCTGAAATGTTCGAAGAGTATTGCTTTCAGGATACCCTGGAGACGACCAACTACGTGGATCATTCGATCTATCATCTGGACGGCCCGGATGCGATCCGTCACGTTCCCAGGCTGCTGGAAATCGAAAAGCTGGATTGTGTGCAATGGATCCACGGCGCCGGCCAACCCTCGGCGACCCACTGGCTGGATCTGTTGAAGCGGATCCAGCAGGCGGGGAAGTCCGTGCAGGTCTTCTACGGTCCCAGTCACGGGGATGAAGAGAACACGGTGGAGGAGTTGAAGATTCTCTGCCGGGAGCTGGATCCGAACCGGCTGTTTTTCTGGGCCAATGTGTCGAACGTCGAGGAGGCGGAGGCCTTGCTGAAGATCGCCGGAGCGATCCGCGGCTGAAGTACTCGGAGGCGGGAATGGCTGAGGTTCTACCAGTTCCACCACGGGAAGGGGCTCAAACGGTGAAACCCAGAGAAATCTTTCTCCGGGCTCTGAAACGGCAAGAGGTTCCTCGACCGGCGGTAGGTAGCGCCACCTCGGTCATCACGATCGATCTGATGGATGCAACCGGGGTTTCCTTCCCGGAGGCCCATCTCGATGCGGCCAAGATGGCAGACCTGGCAGCCGCCGGGCATACGCTGATCGGTTTTGACAACGTCATGCCCCTGTTCAGCGTCTGGCACGAATCTGCGGCCATGGGATGCCCGGTGGAGTGGGGGGAGCGGAACCGGATGCCCGACTGCCGGGGCGGGATATATGGCATCGAGGATGAAATCAGTATTCCGAAAGATCTCCTGACACGGAAGGAGTGCCGGGTGCCGCTTGAGGCGATTCGTTTGCTCCGCAGGCGTTTCGGCGACGAGGTGGCTGTGGTGGGAAAGGTATTCGGTCCCTGGACACTGGGGTATCATCTGTTCGGCGTGGAGGAGTTCCTGGTCAATACGCTTCTCAAACCCGATGCGGTCAGGCGGGCCATCGATACCCTGAAGGAAGTTGCCGTGGAGTTCGGCCGAGCACAGATCGAGGCCGGCGCCGATGCCCTGTGTTTAGGGGATCACGCCACCCGCGACCTCTGCTCCCCCGAGGCCTACCGGGAATTCTTGCAAGCCGTTCACAGCGAGCTCAACGAGCGCATCCCCTGTCCCCTGATCCTGCATATCTGCGGTGAGACCTCCGACAGACTCCGGCATATCAGGGAAACCGGGATCGACTGCTTTCACTACGACAGCAAGGTACCGGATTCAACCGCCCGCCGTTTGGCGGGGGATCGATTGGCCCTCATGGGAGGCACGAGCAATATCGAGGTAATTCGAAACGGAGGCGAAGAGGAGGCGGTGCGGGACGTGGAGGAAAAACTGGCTGAACATATCGACATTCTAGGACCGGAATGCGCCGTTCCTCTGGACGCTCCCTATCGCAACATGAAAGTATTGGCAGAAGAGGTGAAGAAGGTTGGATGAAGATGGGGAAGGTGAGGATCCTTACTTCCGAACAGGCAGCTGCTCTGGTTGCCGACGGGTCCACCGTGGCCAGCGGCGGTTTCGTCGGCTGTGCCCATCCGGAGGAGCTGACCTCTGCGTTGGAGCGCCGCTTCCTGTCGGAGGGGAGACCCCGCGGCCTGACGATCGTCTATCCTGCCGGACAGGGGGACGGCAGCACTCGCGGTATGAATCACCTGGCCCATGAAGGCTTGGTCAGACGCGTCATCGGCGGCCACTGGAATCTCGCTCCGCGGCTGGGGAAACTGGCCCTCGAGAACAAGATCGAAGCCTACTGTTTCCCTCAAGGGGTGATTTCCCATCTGTTTCGGGATATCGCCGCGGGAAATCCGGGGACGATCACCCATATAGGACTGGAGACATTTGTCGATCCCCGCAACGACGGAGGAAAGCTCAGTGAAAGAGCGGTCGAAGACCTGGTGGAGTTGATCGAACTGGGGGGGGAGAAATGGCTGTGGTACAAGAGTTTTCCCATCCACGTCGGCTTGCTCCGGGGCACCTTCAGTGATTCCTTCGGCAACATCAGCTTCGAAAACGAGGTGATGACCGCCGAAGCCCTCTCCATCGCTCAAGCCGTGAAAAACTCAGGGGGCACGGTGATCGTCCAGGTGGAAGGTCTGATCGAAGACTTCAGCAGGGATCCGAAGTCGATCTCCATACCCGGCATCTTCGTGGATGCGGTGGTCCTCAGCGAGCAGGCGTTGCACATGCAGACCTTCGCCGAGCAATTCAATCCCGGATATGTCCGCCAGGGGAATATCCATGAAGTCGATCTGCCCCCCATGGAGGCCGGACCTCGCCGCTACATCTCCTGCCGGGCATTTCAAGAGATCGGGGAGGGGAATATCGTGAACCTCGGGATCGGCATGCCCGAAGGTGTGGCTCGGATCGCCAAGGAACGGGACATGCTGGAGCACATGACCCTGACGGTGGAGGCGGGTCCGATCGGGGGGGTGCCTGCAGGGGGCTTGAGCTTCGGTGCCTCCCACTTTCCCCAGGCCATCATCGACCAGCCCTACATGTTCGACTTCTACAACGGTGGAGGCCTGGATGTGGCCTTTCTCGGCATGGCCGAGTGCGATGGCAGAGGCGACGTGAACGTGAGCAAGTTCAGCGGCCGTTTGGCGGGAATCGGAGGCTTCATGAACATCACCCAGACGGCGAAACGGGTTGTCTTTATGGGGACCTTCACCGTCGGCGGTCTGGAAACCGTGTTCAAAGAGGGAAAGCTGAAGGTTCTTTCCGAAGGCAGAGTTCAGAAGTTTATTGCCGAGGTCGAACAGGTTACCTTCTCCGGCTCGTACGCTTTGAAGAAGGGGCAGGAAGTCCTCTACATTACTGAACGGGCCGTGTTCCGATTGACCCAGGCGGGACCGGAACTTGTCGAGGTGGCACCGGGCATTGCCGTGGAACAGGACATCCGAAAGCAGATGCGCTTCCCCCTTCGGGTCGCCAAAGATTTCGTCGTGATGCGTACCGAAGTATTTCAGTGCTGAAGCGGATCTGTAGAGAAAAACGAATATTCGAGAAAAGGACCAATCATGCGGAAAGTGTTTATTACCGGAGCCGTACGGACTCCCATCGGCGATTTGAACGGGACTCTCTCCTCCCTCAGTGCTGTTGAGCTGGGCAGGATTGCCGCTCAGGAGAGCCTTCGCCGTGCCGGAGCAACGCCCGATCAGATCGAGGAGGCGATCTTCGGCAATGTTCTGCAGGCGGGGCAGGGGCAGAACCCGGCCCGCCAGATCGCCATGGCCGCCGGGATACCCCAGGAGACACCCTCGTTCACCGTAAACAAGGTCTGCGCCTCCGGCATGAAGGCGATCGAGCTGGGCTGGCAGGCAATCCTCCTGGGCCGGAAAAGCCTGGTGCTGGCCGGGGGGATTGAAAGCATGAGCCAGGCTCCCTTTCTGCTTCCTGCCCTCCGGGCAGGGGCGCGGCTGGGGCACAGCAGTGCTATCGATTCTGCGGTGACGGACGGGTTGACCGATGTCTTCAGTCAGCTCCATATGGGCGTCACAGCGGAAACCGTGGCAAAGCAGTATGGCATCACTCGGGAAGAGCAGGACCGATACGCCCTGGAGAGCCATCGCCGGAGTGTTGAGGCGTCGCGGGAAGGTATCTTCTCCGAAGAGATCGTCGCCGTCGAGGTAGCAGGAAAGAAGCAGAGCACAACCGTGGACATCGATGAACACCCCCGTCCGGACACCTCCCTCGAAAAGCTATCCAAGCTCCGGCCCGCTTTCCAACCCGACGGCACGGTGACCGCAGGAAGCGCGGCGGGGATCAATGACGGCGGCGCCGCGGTGGTTCTGATTGCCGAGGACCATCCCGGTGCCGCTGTAATAGACAGACAGGGAGCTGTGCTGCTGCGGGATGCTGTGGCGGTCGGCTGCCCGCCGGCGACCATGGGTCTGGGACCCATTCCGGCCGTCCGGAAGCTGCTGGCTGCCAATTCCCTGGAGATCGGTGACATCGATATTTGGGAGATCAACGAAGCCTTTGCCGCTACTACGATTGCAGTGCAGAGGGAGCTGGAAATCGATCCACAGCGGTTGAACGTC